>QMNJ01000155.1 GCA_003647715.1 Candidatus Coatesiibacteriota bacterium | reverse complement strand
TAATATTACTGTTGATATTTAGTGAGAGACCCAGCTCCCTGACCTTATTTGAGACCATAAGAAGTTTGTCTATTGACTCCCCCGCATCCCCCCAGTAGCCGTTCAGTATCTTGTATCTCAACCTGCCCTTGGATAGATAATGCCTGTTTACATCGGTTATCTCCAGTTCGCCTCTCTCTGATGGTGTGAGCGTCTCTATCACCTTAAATACATCAGGTTCATATACATACAGCCCCACAACTGCGTAGTTAGATGGTGGTTTCTTGGGCTTC
This sequence comes from Candidatus Coatesiibacteriota bacterium, assembly GCA_003647715.1. Lineage (GTDB taxonomy): Bacteria > RBG-13-66-14 > B26-G2 > B26-G2 > B26-G2 > B26-G2. The sequence goes on along the minus strand of QMNJ01000155.1, from coordinate 3,916 downwards.
TCGCATATATCAACAATCTTATCCCCTTCTAATACTGCAACACCATACTCCTGCGGGTTTTCAACCTCCTTCAAAAAGACCATAGCGCCATCGTTCTTCTCAAAGTCGCTTATTTGTTGAGTGAAGTCGTCCTGAAAGATGTTGTCGCCGAGAATGACGCAGATGCAGTCGTCTCCAGCGAAGTGCCTGGCTAGGTATAGTGCCTCGGCGATACCCCCCGCCCCCTCCTGGTAGCCATAGTGGAGGTGTGGGAGACCGAATACACTCCCGTTGCCCAGAAGGCGGAGAAAGTCGCCCGCACGCTCACCACCGGTTACAATCATTATATCTTTTATTCCTGCCTTAACGAGCGTGGATATGGGGTAATATATCATCGGCTGGTTGTAGACAGGGAGGAGGTGCTTGTTGGTTACCTTGGTCAAAGGGTGTAAACGAGTTCCAAGTCCTCCTGCCAGAACTATGCCTTTCATTCTACTTAAATTTACCACAATATTTAATATAGGTCATAAAACGATTAGTAACTAACGGGGTTTTGGCGATATTATTATATTAATTGTGCAAAGTCAAAGATTTTTGCTATAATTGTATAAGATGATTGAGATAACCAGGAGAGATTTTATAAAATCTGCTATTATATCCGGCACTCTTTCACTCATCTCATTCAGGTTGATAGATACACTATTCAAGGGGAGAAAGCCCATTCCGGTGAGGGCGAGATACTGGAAGAGGGTGTGATATAATCGGTAATGATTTTCTTGAAATGATACACTTTTGATGGTATTTTTTGATTAGAAAGATGGAAACTGATGGATATTCAGATACATTAGATGACCCTCCTCGACGGTCTGGTATAAAAACCCCACATCTCCGAAGACCTGAACCCTTATATCTGGCGTCAATTTTACTTCATATAGTGCGGGGGTGGCAGTAGAGATGGGCGGAAAGTCGTCTTATCTCACCGTTTTTCTGGTGTCCCTTGCTGTGTTCACCCTCATATCGTATATATTCCCGCGCCTGAAGAACAGGATTAGATATGCGAGAGCAGGCTTTGCCTTCTGGGTTCCCCTGAAGAGGTATCTCATCTTTACTCTCCGTTTTGCCGAGCTTGTATCAATATTTGTGGTGCTTTTATTTACCATGAGAATGGTGAATTTTGAAGAGATTAAGTCAGTTGCTCCTGCGGTTGCCGTAATGGCTCTTGGAATGCTTCTGCTCAGATATCTTGCCTACACCATCGGTGAGAACATACCCTACAGCGTGGTGGATGCAGTTCTGGTGGCGCCCTTCTATGTTCTCACTATTTTATTATTCCCCATCTCATGGCTCATCCTCAAGTTTGAGAAACTTATTGAACTGCCCTTTATCCGTTTCAGAAAGCTGGAGAACATCACCACCTCAGAGGACCTGGAGGAGTTCATAGAGGCGAGGGAGGGCGAGGAGGAGTTGCTGGAGCGGGCAGAGGTTGATATGTTGAAGGGCATTTCGGAGATAAAGGAGACCATAGCGAAGGAGATAATGGTTCCGAGGATAGATATGGTGGTAGCGGAGGTGAGCACGCCGGTTGACGAGTTGAAGCGTATGATAGTGGAGGCGGGGCATTCTAGAATACCGATATATGAGGGCAAGGTGGACAACACCATTGGCATACTACACGCCAAGGATTTGCTTTTAGCCGATGATAAGAGTAAGATAAGGGAGATAATCAGGGAGCCCTATTTCATACCTGAGACCAAGAAGATAAACCAGCTTCTTCAGGAGTTTCAGAGTAAGAAACTGCAGATGGCAATAGTTGTTGATGAGTATGGTGGTGTGGCGGGGCTGGTCACCATTGAGGACATATTAGAGGAGATAGTTGGAGAGATACAGGACGAGTATGATTATGAGGAGAAGGAGGTAGTGAGGTTGCCCGACGGCTCCTACAGGGTGAGTGCCAAGATAGACATAGAAGAGTTGAATGAGTTGTTAGAAATTAAGTTGCCAGAGGAGGGTTTTGAGACGCTGGGTGGTTACATATTACAGATGCTTGAGCGTGTGCCGGATGTGGGCGAGGTGATAGAGGCGGACGGGCTTTCTATAACAATTAAGGAGGCAGACGAGAAGCGCATCCACTGGGTAGAGATACGGAAGGATGAGTAGGGTGGGGGAGGGTGGTATGTATTATCTTAAATGTTTTATTGGTGTCTAATTTCATCTGTTAAAATAAATTGTAGATAATGGTAAAAGGGATAGAAGATTTTGAGGGTAAGAGAATGCTTAAAAAAGCAGGTAAGTTAGATAAATTTTGGGCATATAATACAGAGGAATTGTCGGGGGGTAAACAATTGGTTCTTCTTGATAATGTTCAATTTATTTATGAATTAGCATTAGCCCAACTAGAACTTGAGTCTATGGATGTCAAATATGAATTGACCAATGGACTTAGAGAGTTTAATTTAGTTAGTACTCCTGATGAAGGTAAAATTAGAAAAAGATTAGCATATTTTAAGTTTGTAAAAGGGAAATATACTGACTATTTCAAAATAGTTCAAAAGAATAGAACACGCTCAGTAAACCAGTACCTTACTCATTGGATTTATCCATACAAAGGGAAATTTCATCCTCAAATGATAAGGGCATTAATAAATATAATTGGGATTAAGACAGGGGACACTGTTCTTGACCCTTTTATCGGTAGTGGAACAACGGCATTAGAATCACAATTGTTGGGAGTGAACTGCATTGGCATAGATATTTCACCGCTATGTGTTCTTCAGAGTAAGGTAAAAACAGAGTCTATATATGTTTTAGATGAGATTATAGAGCAAAAAGATGATATAACCAATAAAATTGGGAGAAACATATTCAATGTTGAAGATAAATCGATTGAAGAAACTATTGGATCTATTTATGATGAAAGGGTGGGAAACTTCTATAGGATGGCCAGATTAGTTGCTATAAGTGATAAGAAACGGAGAGGGAAAGATTTTTCAAAGTCATTTTTTAAGAATCTTGAACTTATGATTTCATCTGTTAAAGATTATAATGATATTAGGAAAGAACTTAATTTAAATTTAGGAAAAGTAGATATAAAGATTGGAGATGCAAGAAAAATACCTTTGGATTCTGAAAGTGTGGATGGAATAATTACTTCTCCTCCTTATTCTATTGCTTTGGACTATGTTTCAAATGATTCTCATGCTTTAGAGGCAATGTGTTATCGCCTACCTGAAATAAGGGAAAAATTTATTGGGGTTAGAGGTAAGGGGAGTGAAAGAGTTGATTTATATAATGAAGATATGAAGGAAAGTTTGAAAGAGATTTATAGAGTTTTAAAACCAAAAAAATATGCTGTAATTGTAATAGGTAATGCAACTTATATGGGTAAAGAAGTGAAAACGGCTGAATACATTATTCATTATGCGGAAATGATTGGTTTTAATTTAGTAAGGAATATAGATAAAATAATATTTGGACTTTACAATGTAATGCAGAAAGAGAACATATTAATTTTTCAAAAAAATTAGTAATATGAGAAATCAGGAAAAATATATAAAGCAACTTGAGCAGGTTATAAGTAGATTTCTTGAGCCAATGAAGGATATCCCCTTCAAGGTAGCAATAAAAGCACTAACAGGCTACAGAGTTTTGAATTTTGATCTTTCAATTGAACAAAACAGGAAGATATTAGAAAAACTAAGTAAAGCAGCAAAAATTGGAGGTAAAAAGGCATACCATTCCGGTATACTTACAGCAAGACCAAATGAAGCAGGCAATAGAATAGAACCCTTTGTTATTGATGCTCTTAAACATGTAGGATTAATGGCTGATAAACCTTTTGCGAAAAGTGGCAAGAAGAAGTCCGCTGGTTATCCCGATATAGAAATAGAAGATGAGTTTGGCAGAACTATATACTTGGATTGCAAGACCTATAGTTCTC
>QMNJ01000154.1 GCA_003647715.1 Candidatus Coatesiibacteriota bacterium | reverse complement strand
ATATTTATCTTATGAAGAATCTAACACCAGAGCAGGAAGCAGATATTATTTGTAGCGGTTCTGCAGAGGTGGTCTCACGAGATGAACTCATCTCCAAGATAAAGAGGTCACGCGATGAGAAACAACCCCTGCGAATAAAATACGGCGCCGACCCATCAGCCCCGGATATCCACCTCGGTCATGCGGTCTGCCTCTACAAATTGAAGGAGTTGCAAGACTTAGGTCACAAGGTCATATTTCTCATCGGCGATTTCACCGGTATGATAGGCGACCCATCAGGGCTTTCAAAGACCAGAACCCCCCTATCAAAGGAGAAGATTGAACTTAATGCAAAAACATATACTGAACAGGTATCTAAAATCCTTGATATTGAAAAAGCAGAGGTATCCTACAATTCAATATGGCACGCAGATATGAACTTTGAGGAAGTTCTCCGCCTCTGCTCTAAATACACCGTCGCCAGAATCCTTGAGAGAGACGACTTCGCCAAGCGTCTGAAGGCGGAGTCACCCATAGGCATTCACGAACTCCTCTATCCCCTTATTCAGGGCTACGACTCAGTTATGTTAAAGGCAGACATTGAGCTTGGAGGAACCGACCAGAAGTTCAATTTCCTGCTGGCACGGGACCTCCAGAGAGAATACGGTCAGGAACCACAGGTCGCCCTGATGATGCCAATTCTGGTGGGCACCGATGGCAAGGATAAGATGAGCAAGTCGTTAGGCAATCACATTGGTATAGCGGAAGAGCCAAAGGAGATATTCGGCAAGTTGATGTCCATTCCCGACGAGGTGATGGAGAGCTACTATCGGCTTATATCCCGCCTTCCTGAGGAGGAGATAGACAGCATATTCAAGGATATAGAGTCGGGCAAACTCAACCCAAGGGATGCCAAGATGCGTCTCGCTCACATCATCACTGCCCGCTTTCACAGCGAGGAAGATGCGATGTCAGCAGAGGAGGAGTTCAAGAGGGTGTTCTCGCAAGGCGGCCTTCCCGATGATATACCGGAGATTGAGGTGAAGTTGAAAGACGGTAAGGTGTGGCTCATCGGGCTAATTGAGAGGGAAGGGTTGGTCTCATCAAGGAGCGAGGCGAGGCGACTTCTTAGTCAGGGCGCAATCTATCTAAATGACAGGCGGGTGAAGGAGAGCGAGGAGGATATAAGTGTTAAGGACGGTGATATACTGAAGGTGGGCAAGCGAAAATTCGCTAAATTGGTTATCAAAGATTGACACATAGATATATACTCCTTAATTAAAAGCAAACCAGATGAACACTTCCAATACCTATATACACCCAGAACAAACACAACCTATACCTATATATGTCAACCTTCTATAACCTATCAACCACATAATATAAAAGGATAATTCTATACACAATATCCGCAATGTATTACATCTATTAAACACTTCAACTTAATTTATAATATCTATATGAGCAAGACCAAAGAGGTATCAAGCAAAGCAAGAGACATTACAGTAGCATTCAAGACCATAGGTTGCAAACTGAACCAGTATGAGACCGAGGCGATGAAGACCATACTCCGCCAGCACGGCTGTATGGTGGTGCCGTTTGATACACACGCCGACTTCTACATCGTCAATACCTGCACCGTAACATCAAGGGCTGACTATAAATCACGCCTCGCTCTCAGAAAGCCAAAACGCATAAACCCTGACGCCACCGTAATCGCAACCGGTTGTTACGCCCAGCTTGAACCCGAAACTATCGGCTCCATAGAAGGCGTGGATATGGTTCTGCCAAACGACCAGAAAGCAAATATCGCCAGACACATCCTCGGTGATGACATACCAAAGCTGAGCGAACTACCACCAATACAATCATTCCTTGATAGAAAGCGGGCTTTCATAAGAATTGAGAATGGCTGTGATTATTCCTGCACATATTGCAGAGTTAGAGTTGCAAGAGGCAAGGCAGTAAGCATTCCAGCCCCAAGAATAATCAATGAGATAAAGGGCTTGATTGATAACGGCTACCTTGAGATAGTCCTCACCGGGGTAAATATAGGTCTATACCATGACGATGCAGTAAGCAACCTCGTGGGCTTGATAAAGGAGATAATGAAGATTGACGGTCTCTACCGACTGAGAATATCATCCATAGAGCCCACGGAGATTAGAGACGAACTGATAGACCTGATGGCGAATGAGACGAGATTTGCCAACCACCTCCACATACCTATGCAGAGCGGGTCGGACAGAATTCTCAAACTGATGGGTAGAAGATACTCAAGCAGTGATTATGAAGCCCTTATAATGAGAATATCGGAGAAGATACCATATATCGGTCTCGGAGGCGATGTTATGGTCGGCTTTCCAGGCGAGACCGACAACGACTTCGCCAAGACGGTTAAACTGGTTGAGAAACTGCCATTTACCTACCTCCACATCTTCACCTACTCACCAAGAAAGGATACACCCGCTTTCGCAATGAAAGATGATGTGCCATCTCAGGTCAAGAAGGAGCGATATGAGGTATTGAGAACCATCCGCAACAATAAGATAAACATCTTTCTTAACTCGCTAATCGGTAGAGAGGAAACCATAATACCCGAGCGAATTGTAAATGGTGTCGTTGAGGGCTTGAGCGGAAACTATGCCAGGGCGAGGGTCAGTTGTATAAATAACGATATTTCAGAACCACTGAGGATTATAGTTATAGGCAGAGATAAAGATATATTAATCGCCAAAAAGTGTTGAAAACGGCGAGTAAATTTAATAACATATATTGATTACTCAAAGCCAAATTCAATTGTGAATAGTTAGTTAGAGGTGTGAATGTAATGGATGCAGGAATAACTCCAGAGGAGGAGTGGGTGATAAAACAGTTGGCTGATTTTGCCAATGTTGAACCCGAAGAACTTGTGTCAAGGATGGTCAGGTTCTGCCTGTTAGAATCCGATGGTATAGAGTTCAGAAAGCGCCTGTATAAAGATATAGAAGAGATAGAGTGGATAAAGCAAAACCTTCAGGATATAAGATAGAAAAGAAGAACACCGACACAGTAAGAATTAGACCCTCAATTGAGGGTTTAATTTGTATAGACAAGCCGGTCTCTATCACCTCATTCAAGGCAACAGACAGGATAAGAAAACATCTTGGGGTAAAGAAAGCAGGTCATACAGGCACACTTGACCCCTCTGCAAGCGGTGTCCTCGTCGTATGCCTGGGGAGGGCTACCCGCCTGGCTGAACACCTTCAGATTGGAACCAAGGTATATGAAGCAACAATACATCTCGGCAAGACCACAGACACCGACGACAGCGAAGGCGAGATAATAAGTGAAACAGAGATTGAGGGTATAAACCGTGAGAGGGTTGAAGAGGTGGTGCAGAGATTCACAGGTGTGATTATGCAGACCCCGCCCGCCTACTCTGCCATCAGAATGGGTGGCGAAAGATTGTATAAGAAGGCAAGAGCGGGCGAGATTATGGAGATTGAACCACGGGAGGTTTATATCAAGAGCATAGATATTACCGACTTCAATCCACCACTGCTTAGCATTATTGTTGAGTGCGGGAAGGGGACATATATACGCTCGCTTGCCAGGGATATCGGGGAGGCACTTAACTGTGGCGCACACCTGACTTCTTTGAGACGGTTAAAAAATGAATACATAGACATTGACCAATGCACACCGCTCAATGAACTGCTTGAGATGGAGAGAGATGATATATTAAAAAGCACCTCATTCATCCCCTTTGACGATGCACTGCCCCACATCGCAAGTATAGAACTCAATGAAGGCAATGTGGAGAAGGTAAGACACGGCTCTACAGTAGAGGTTATGGGTTCTGATAGAAAAAGCGGGCTGGTTCAAGCAAAGCATAGAGGCAAACTGATTGCAATAGGTCATATCAAAGAATGTGCTTTCAAACCAGAAAAGGTCTTCATATAATAAGACCAAATCCCCTAAATATTAAAAGATATGATAATATCCAGGTCCATTGAGAACATAGAGAAGTCAGAACACGCAATCACCATCGGCAACTTTGATGGTCTCCATACAGGTCATATAGAGATACTCAATAAACTGAAATCGGTCTCAAAGAACACAGGGCTTTCACCACTGGTCATAACCATCTGGCCCCACCCCGACAGATACTTCAATAGAAACGGCTCAAAACTCATTCTAACCCTATCCGAGAGAATAAGAGCCATAT
>QMNJ01000153.1 GCA_003647715.1 Candidatus Coatesiibacteriota bacterium | reverse complement strand
TTATCAATACTGCTCCCAGCAGGAATACTGAGACAGCCAGAAATATGAGTGATATAGACGGTCTATCAATGAGGAGCACAGATACAACCGATAATATTATAAGCAGAAATAGGATGATTACAGGTATATCAACATAATGAGATGAAAGAATTCCCGATGCGAGAAGCACTGCTATAAACAGCATAGGTGCGCTTCTGAGAAGAGACATGATTATTCATACCATTGTTATCAAAATATACTCAGGTCAAGGTATCTTGTGGGTCTCTCCTGGAAATCAGTTATCAACTTATTGGCACTCTTTATAGTTTCATTGAGATTATCATACAGAGTAGGGTCGTTTACTAATTTACCGAGAGTTCCCTGCCCTGTATCTATCTTGGTAGTAATTGATTTCAAGTCAGTTGTTACAGTTCTGAGGTCTTCAACCACAACAGATAGCTCAGAGATGGTTTTTTTGAGACGCTCTTCGTTTGGCGATAAAATATTATCCACCGTGGTGGTGATGGAATGCGCCTTATCAATAGTTCCTGCAATTCCTGACTTCCTTGAACTTATCACATCGCTTAGGTCACCGGTGGATTTTTCAAGGTCTTTAAGGGTATTCTCAATCCTCTCTTTATTCTCTTCGCTTAAAAAACCCCTGACTTTATTTAAGGTTTCTTTAACATCGCCCATCATACCTCCCGTCTCTGAGAGGAGTGTGGCAAAGTCGGCGGGTGGTTGACCCTCCATCACGCTTCCCGGCTTGACGAACTCACCGCTGGAAGGGGCAGGTGTAATCTCAACATACCTCTCTGAAAGCAAACTGGAGACGGTTATTAACGCAATTGAGCCCTTCGGAATCTTAACGCCATCATTTATTCTAAGAGAAACCCTTACCCGTGGGTTGCCTTCATCATCGTTCTCTAGTTTTATCTTCTGAACCGTGCCTATCTTCATCCCCGCCATACTAACATCCGCACTCTCTTCTAAACCTGCTGCGGACGGAAAGAGTACGTCTATTTTATAGCCCCCTCCGCGGATATTAATATCGGCGACACCGAGCACCAGTATTCCTAGCATAATAATCGCCGCAAAAACGAACATTCCAACCTTTGCCTCAGCGCTTATCGCCATACTCTTACCTCCAATATATGTTTGACTATTTACCGCTAATCACATCTATTGGTCCCTTGGAGCTTCCGGTGATAAACTGCTTGACCACCTGGTTATCTGTATTCTTTATCTCCTCAGGTGTGCCTATCTCTATAATTTTACCATCATACATCATAGCAATTCTATCAGCAATTTTGTATGCACTCACCATATCATGTGTGACCGCCACGCTGGTTATGTTTAGCTCGCTCTGAAGTTTGAGAATGAGCTCATTTATGACATCTGCCATAATAGGGTCAAGCCCCGTTGTCGGCTCATCATATAATACAACCTTTGGCTCTGATGCAATAGCCCTAGCCAGCCCCACCCTCTTCTTCATACCTCCTGATAGTTCTGCGGGATACATATCCTCAATTCCAACGAGACCAACCATCTGTAATTTCTCCCTTACTATCTCTGTTATTTCATCATCTTTCATCTTTGTATATTCATAGAAGCGGAATCCTATATTCTCTTTAACCGTCAGAGAATCAAAGAGCGCCGCACCCTGAAATAACATGCCAAAGTCCATCCTCACATCGTTCAGTTCTTTCTCGCTCAACTCGCTAATATTGAGACCATTATAGTAAATTGAACCCTCATCGGGCTTTAAAATACCAATTATGTGTTTAAGGAATACACTCTTTCCACAGCCAGACCTACCAATTATCACTATTACCTCACCCTCATATATCTTCAGGTTGAGACCCTTAAGAACCGGACTCTCAAATGATTTATGTATGTTACTTGCCTCAATTATCACTTTTTTACCTATCTTTCTATTCTTCTCAGCCATGATAATATTATATAGGTTAACCGACGAATAAGGCGGTCAGCAGGACATCAGCCAGAAGAATGATTATACATGATGATACCACCGCAATAGTGGTAGCCCTGCCAACGCCCTCTGCACCCCCGCTGGTCTTAAAACCGTAATAGCAAGCAACGCAGGCAATAATGGCACCAAACACTATCGTCTTCAACAGACCCACAAAGAGGTCATAGGCACCGACAATATCCTGAAAACTGTCCATATAGAACCTTGATGGTATATCATATGTATAGACACTCACTGCAAATCCGCCGCCGATGCCGATGAAGTCCGCCAAGGCACATAATAACGGGAGCATGGTTATACCGGCTATCAGGCGGGGGACGACAAGATAGCGTATGGGGTTCATAGCCAGGGTCTCAAGTGCGTCTATCTGCTCGGTCACCTTCATAGTCCCTATCTCCGCAGCGATAGATGCACCTACCCTGCCTGCTACAATAAGTGAAGTCAAAACGGGTCCAAGTTCCCTTGTCATAGAGAGTCCCACCACACCTCCAATATAATTCTCAGCACCAAATTTGGATATCTCATAGGTGGTTTGAAGGGCAAGCACCATACCTGTAAAGACAGCAGTGAGAGCAACCACAGGAATGCTCTCTACTCCGAAGACCAGCATCTGCTTGAAAGTCCTCTTTATTCCGAAGGGTGGTAAGAATATGTTGATAAACGCCCTATAGAACATCAGGGTTATACCACCCATATTACCGAGAAATCTAAGCGTCCTCTTACCTATCCCCTCAAACCACGCTAATAGTATATCAAGCATAAGACCTATCACCTGGTAGAAGATATAATATTATTAAGTGCAAAGCAGTTCGCTTCTTTAAAATCAACCACCTCTCCACCCTGTATATAAACCCTGTCAATTCGCCCACTGAGAGAAGTTAGAATCTCATACATTATGGTCTCTGCATACCCTGCGAGTTCATCTGCCCAGACCGCTTCGCTACCCTCCTCGCCAAGAAGCGTTATCCACTCATAATCACTTATGTCTGAGTCAGGACCAAAGTCATACATACACATATCCATACATATAGTCCCTACCTGCGGAACTCTCTTACCTTTATAGATGGCATATGCCTTACCTGATAACATGCGATGATATCCATGCCTGTATCCAATGGGCACCACTCCAATAATTGTATCCCTCTCTGGTCTGTATCTACAGCCGTATGATATGGGTGTCCCCGCCTTGACTCGCTTGACAGACATCACCCTGGCTCTGAGCGTAAGGGCTGGTTTTAACTCTATAGAGCGTGATACATACCTTGATGGATAGTAGCCATACATAGCGATTCCCGCCCTCACCATGTCAAACTGTGCCTCAGGCATGTCTATGATGGCGGCAGAATTTGCACAGTTATTGAGGGGTAACTCAAATCCCTTCTCCCTCAGGGAACCTATTAAGGAATTCATTATATTTATCTGTTTATGAGTGAAGGTCTTATCCTCCTGGTCAGCAATAGGGAAGTGGGTAATCAGGCCCTTGATATTAATACTGGATATGCTACCTACATATTCTGCGAATTTTATTGCATCATCGGGAAAGACCCCCAGTCGTCCCATACCGGTATCAACCTTGATAAAGACACCCACATTGCTGTTCTGTTCCTGACAGGCATTAGCAAGCGCCTCTACGGTTTTTCTGTTGAACACTGTGACATCAAGGTTTTTAGACACAACCAGTGGTGCTTCAGCCGGCAAAATCGCTCCGAGAACCACCGTTGGTGCGCTGATACCGCCCTCCCTGAGCATCAACCCCTCCTTCACATTAACCACCCCGAGGTAGTCAGCACCACCTGATAGGACAGCCCTAGATGCCTCTAAGATACCATGACCATAAGCATCGCTTTTGACAATGGCGAGGAGTTTTACTCCGTCTCTCAATGACGCCTTAAGCCGGCTGGTATTAGCCACAATAGCGTCAAGGTCAACCGTTATAAATAGTAAACTATTCTCTTCACTGAATGAAATCATCTCTGCTAAATACCTAATATGATATTATATAGTTTGTTAAATGTAAACGACCTGATTTCGCTGGTAATATATGGTTTGACATAGGGCGAATATTTTGTTAAAAGTGATTTCAAGGCGGTATCGTCTAGGGGACTAGGATGTATGGTTCTCAGCCATAAGACCGGGGTTCGAATCCCCGTACCGCTAAGTTTTTTATGAATAGTTTTCACATTAATAAAAAATATTGACATAGAAGAGATAATATGATATAAATTACAAAATGAAAATTGATT
>QMNJ01000152.1 GCA_003647715.1 Candidatus Coatesiibacteriota bacterium | reverse complement strand
GATGCACTTCGCAGTCCACCTCATCGCCTTCAGATTACCAGTAAAGCCATCCCCAATTCGCTTCTTAACATCCTGACCTACATCTACTCCAAGGGCATTTAGTATTGCGTATGTCTCACCTATCACCCTCTTCTGTATATCATCTTTATTGACCTCAAAAACCCCCTCTCTTATAACAGATGAATCCTCAACCCCCACTAATGCATACCTTACACGAACACTATCATCTACCTTCTCATATGTTCCAACAACCACAGCATCACACCCCATATACCTTGCAAGCATGCACGCATCTTCTATTGAGACCTCTCTCTTTAAGTCCACACCCAACTTACTACCCGTCCTGATTACATCATCCCCAAATGTAACAAGAACCGAATAGGTCTTCTCCATTGTCAAACCCATAATTATTGGAAATGTGTTTCTCAACCAGGATATATCAGCGAGTATGTCCACCTCAAAACCCTCTATATCTGGTGGTGGCGGCGTCTCTTCAATACCTACCTCACCAATCTGGACAAAGGGCAGGATAACTATCTCATTTCTTACCAGTTCTTTCACTTCCTCGGTCGGTTGCTGTGCCAGAACAGAACCGAATGTAATCATAATAATACAGAACACAAGTAATCTATTCATCTCACAATCCTCCCTCATAATATATATTATCAGTCAACATCATATCAACCTATTACCAGCATTCTTGCCGGGCGACTTATCATATACCTCGCATATATGAAATAAATATGCACAGGAATATTGCCTCTTCTTCAATGGTCTATGAAATAGGTCGTGGACAAGGCGGATGAACTCATAGTAAGGATTATCATGGTCAACAATCTCAACTACAGTATTGACCATATATGAGAGACCACCTTTATGCACATCCACATAAAGGAGATTGACCCTTGGGTCTTTCTTCACATTTCTAAATGTATTCTTGCCATATATCTCCAGAGAACCAAGAAGAGTTGTGTCAATCTTTTTCATATCTGAATAGAACTCAATGAGGAACTGAACAGACCTCTTTGGCACTCTTTCCTTCCTTAAAGGTGCTTCATCCTCTAACTCTCTCAACCTCTCTATAAGTTCTTCAAGTAATTCAGGGCGGGGCAGGAGACCCACTCCCTTGGCAGCAGAGTTAGTGGGGAAGTCGCCACTTTCTGACTTTGTCGTCATTACCGGGAGATGGGCACCGAAGCCAGTGAATACCGCCTCGCCGTCAATCATCAACTGAAGAAGTGCTTTCCGTGACTCACACTGCCACTTAACGAACTCTAAAGGCAATTCCCTAACATCATAGGTGAATTCGCTACCATCTATCATAAAGCCAATCTCTCTCATGCCATAACACTAATATTATAACATTTCAAAACTATAATATCTTTAGACAGTCATGTAAAATGAAATATAATCTATCAATCAGCAGTGACAACCTGCTCATCACAACTGCACCAAATCTAGCACCCAATGTAACCATAATGAAGAATCTCCCAACATACGCCATCCCACCGGTTATACCCTTATGCGGTCTGGTCATAAAGAAATAGGCGAGGGTAGTTATGGTCCCCACCAGAATGATGATATTATTAATATTCAGATGTGGTATAAAGCCCCATATAATTTCCGGCTCATAGAGCGGTTTCACCGTAGCAATTATCTGCTGTCTGATTGATGCGTCAAGGGCGCCGGTGATGCCTATAGCACCCGACAGACCGAAGAAGTATGCAAGAGGTATTCTGGTGAGCCATGCATATCGCCTGGAGAAGCGGAAGTAGAACAATAAACCTATTATTATAGGCACAATATTTATCCACATCCCACCCTTCACCATCGGCTCTATCCCAAAGTTCTTCACATTGAAGAAGTTTATCACTACAAGATGCCCCGCTGTAAAACCCACCAAAATATGCTCCGCAAGGCGATAGAGCGGGTTCTGACGCCACAATAAACTTCCTATGGCGAGGGTCAAAAGCGCTGCAATCCATATACCAAGCGTCTCCATATTGTCTACACAGCCCTCCTTCTTCTCTCCATCAGGAAGAAGATATTACCCACAAGTATTAAGACAAGTATCGCCACCTGACCGACCGACTGCGCAGTCATTGCTATTGTGCCCAGCCCCCTGACACCGATAAGCCCCTCATACTCGCTCGCCCCCTTCAAGCCAATGATGTAGCCCTCAATCTGACCCGACTCCACATAGGGCATAATTGGTGGGACCGCCGATGCGGTAAGACCACACACCATCCTGAAGCCCTTATGAAACGACTGTATCTGCTCCAGGTAGGTGGTTGGACCCGATGGGTTGTCTGATATGTCAACCATCAGGTCAACATCCTTCGCTCCCTCAAGCCCTGCAAGAACCGGCATATTCAAGGTTTCATTCCCAGAAAAGTCGGTCTTATAAACCGCCCTTATGTCGTCCTTGAGGAGTCGCACCATTGACTGCGCCCCAGCCGCATAACCCAGATTGACATAGTCAATGCCATACTCAAGCCCATGCTCATCCCCCACCCTCCTGAGAACCCGCTCTGCGAACATAGGTCCCTGGTCCCACATTGATACAGCAATTACCCTCAACCGCCGTCTCATCAGATGCTCTACCAGAACCTCTAACTGCGGCACCATCTCCGCTCTGTTATGAGCATCAAAATCAGCACCCAAGAGGACCACACTGCCCTCGGGCAACTCCTCAATGGCATCATAAACTACTACCGTTTGCCTTGACGCCTCCTTGACCCCGGTGGGGACAAACAGTGCTATTAGAACTGATATACCAAATACGAGAAATACTATATGGTGCTCCCTCATCTCAGTGTCTAACCTACGAAATGCCCCCTCTCAATGCCTAATATCACCCTTAAAAGAACTGCTATGCCTCCAAGAGTCGCTCCAAGAAGGATTCCCCTGCTACCTGCGGTATTGGGCACATCCATAATCCAATCCCCCACCATTGGTAGATACTTTGATATTGACTCACCCAGCGTTGACTTGCCCAGCATGACCAGAGTGGCAGATACGACCAAAACAAGCGCCTCCACGGTTCTTATCCTAAAAGCCCGGAATGCGGCAGATGCAATAAAGAAGGCAAGGATGGCGAATATGGCGGTTGTAAGGGGAGTGAATATAAAGCGAAATAAAAACTTGTATAACTCCGATTGGGGTGTTAATGCGATACCAATGATGATTGTTGCGAACATAACGATAATTAGCATCAGTGAATAGATAAAACCACCCTCCCTTCTCATAACACGCTTCCCGTGTATCTGAAACAGGTTTACCGCACCAAGGGCAGACGCAACACCGCCCACTATGACCATCCAGAACATCCCCATCCGCATAATGCCCATCAGTGGCGGGAGACCGCTGAAGACAGCTACAAATGTGATAGTTGCTATTAAAAGCGTAAGTGCTATCGGCAACCAGTTCTTCATATCTCTTATCCCGAAAACCACAAAAGAGGTCCATCAATGCCGAAGGAAGTGAGCACTGTAAAGGTCAGTATCAGAGCAATGATACCCACTCTCAGCCAGTCCTCACCCCTCAAACTGCCCAGCACATTTCTATCACCAGACAGGTGGGCTCCAGCGCCATATATCTCCTCCCCAATCAGAGTATAGTCGCAACTGACGAAATAGAATGGCAGTTGCTCCAGGTCGTCGGTGCCCGCAATCTGATAGAGATTGAGGATTCTACCGCCCTCCGCCATCAATAGTGTGGCAGGTCCGAAGGTGCCAATCATAATATTAGCGGAAACATTCTCGCTCCTCATCACATCAAGGGCTCCGACTGCGTATGCGAAGGGGTCCTTGGCGATGAAGCGGACCATATCGGAGCGGTAGCGGTCGGGGAAGTTGCTACTCATATATGCAGAGCGGACTATCTCCTCGGTGGCGAGGTGGACGGTTACCACGCTGTTTGTGATAATGGGGTATGCACCAATCTCGGCGCACTTCATAGCGAGGTGGCGGAGGATAGCGAAGGCGGCGAATGTGTCCGAAAAGAAGCGAGACATTCCAAGGGTAAAGTGAATGGGGCGTCCCATCTCCACCGCTCTGCCCACCGCCTCATCAATGGCGACAAGACCCCTTATTGGTCTTATCCTGACCGCAAGCCCTTTTCTTACCCTTACGATGTTATAGATGTAGATTGAGACAATAACAATGAATAATAGAAAAACAGGTAGCGATGTTCCATAATTTGACATAAAGGATAGTAG
>QMNJ01000151.1 GCA_003647715.1 Candidatus Coatesiibacteriota bacterium | reverse complement strand
GCGAGCAGAGGATAGAAGACCTCCAGGAACAGCTTATCTTGTGAATTATTATCAGGAAGGAGTGATTAATTTTTGGAGTCCGTGGTATGATGGGGGTTTAGATGGCGGCCCTATTCCAGGAGCCGATTATGAAGTTAACCTTGATAAAGATGAACAAACTGTAACTCATAGCACAATAGACAATAATGAAACTGTGCAGAATGGAATTATAAGTAGGCTCATAGCGAGAATCACAAGGTAATTAGGGAGGTGCAAAATGTGTAGGGCTATTAAAATAATTTTGAACAAAAACCATAGAGGATGGTTGTATTTTGTCTTTATTATTGCGTTTTTGGTTGAGGTACTAATAAGCAATATACAATGTATAGGAGCTCAAGAGGAAGATGTTACAATAGAACCAAACAAGAAGATACAGTCTATTATTATTGATATGGTGTCACCCACTAAAGAAGATAAGGAAAAGTTTGCAGGAAGAGGCGAGGAGTTTTTTAAAGCCAAATTAGCCGAACTTAGGGAATTAGGCGGAAAAGATTATGAAAAACTAATACCTCAATTAGTTTATTACTCAGTTTATGGTAAAGAATTGCTGAAGGGAAGAGTAGAAAAACCCGATGTAGTAGAAGCTATGTTTGCTGGTGTGATTATAGAACAACTTAAAATCTCCAAGGAACAGATTGTAAATGCTATTTTACCTTTCTTGAGAACAAAAGATGAACACCTAAGAAAAGAGATGTATAATTGGTTAGGCGGCTATGATTACAACGAAACAACACGCTCCAGAGACTACAGTTACTATCAGTCTTTAATTCAAGCCAAGAAAGACAATCCCCCTCAAGGACTAATCCAATATATGTATTGGCGTTCTCCTCAAACAGCCCTCATAACCCTGATGAATATCTATCTACAATCAGAAGAGGAAAAGGAAATAATTACCATCTGCAAAGATATAATAGAGGAGGACATAAAGAACCGCTATTATGGTCCAATGGAGGAGAAAGCCAACATCAGCCCTGAAGCAATATCTTCTCTTAATGAACTCTCCAGATACAAGCAGTGGTGGATTCATCTTTATGTAGCCGAGATAATAAAACAACACCCGGAATTCAATAACCCAGAGATAATAGAAAGACTCAAACAAGACAAACACCCTTTAGTCCAGAAGGTACTGAAGGAAGTGAGGGATAAATAAGAGGTCAGGTCTCCACATTTGACATATCTTTGACAAAAACCATTTCTAACTCCACTAAAGAGATAGAAGAGAAAGTTTTTTATACCCAGAACTCTTAACAAAGAAGAAAAAAAGCAAGACAGTTCTTTACAAAGCAAATTTTTCCTCTTGACAGACTTTAGCCTGAATGGGATAATCTCTTATGATAACAAAAACAGAGGAATTTCTATGAATCTTAAACACCTTGCCTTTTTATTTATCATCTTATTTCTCTTTACTTTCTTAACCCCCTCCTCTGCTGATGCCACACCTACCCTGACTATCAAAGATGTCTCTGCTTTACCTTATGCTTTCTCACCCAATAGAGATGATATAAAGGATGAGACTATAATCTCAGCCACCATAAACATCTCAGGTTTTAATAGGTCCTCTCATCCCTGGTGGTGGAGGTTTTCCTGGTTAAGAAGATGGTTTAGCCGACACCTATCCCTCATCTGGAGACTAACCATCAAAGACTCACAAGGCAGGATAATAAGGATATTTATTCACAGAGAGCGCATTAAGGATAACTCAGAACTAAAGGTTTCTCAAGTCTGGGACGGAAGAGATTTAAGAGGAAGGATAGTTGCTGATGGCAGATATACCTATAGGATAGATGCCCGACTAAGACAGAAGAGGAGCCATTCCTTGCCTGAGGATATAATAGTAGACAACACACCACCACAAGGGACTATTATAATTAACAATGGCAATGGCTATACTAACTCTCAAGATGTTACTTTAACCCTCTCTGCTCAAGATGACCTTTCAGGTATAGAGAAGATGGAGTTTTCAAACGATAAGACCAACTTCTCAACCCCTGAAGGTTATTCTACTTCAAAACCCTGGACCTTAACTAATGGAGATGGCAAAAAGACAGTCTCTGTCAGATTCCAGGATAAAGCCGGCAACTACTCAAACATAGCAACAGATACTATAATCTTAGATACAACTGCACCAGTAGTTAATATAACCTCACCTCCAGATAACAAGATATTCACCACTACACCCATCTCTGTCTCAGGCACGATTAATGATAACCTTGATAATAATCCTCTTGTAACTGTTAATGGAAAAGAAGCCACCCTTTCCTCAGGTCAATTTAACATAGATAATATCAACTTAACCTCAGGCACTAACACCATTACTGCCAGAGCAGAAGATATAGCTAAAAACACCTCTTTTGATTCTATCGTTGTCATCTACGATAATACACCTCCTACCACACCCATAGTCACAGATGATGGCGAATATACCTCATCCTTGACTGAGTTACATGCCAGCTGGTCTTCCTCTGACCCTGAGACAGGTATTGCTGAATATCAATACTCAATCGGCACAACCCAGTCTGCTACAGATATAGTCAACTGGACATCAGTTGGCACAGATACAGAGGTTACCCATACAGGACTATCTCTAATCCAGCACCAGGTTTACTACTTCAATGTTAAAGCAAAAAATGGTGCAGGTCTCTGGAGTAAGATAGGTAGTTCAGATGGTATTATTGCCCATAGCAAAACCACTCTTTCAATTGAAATAATCTCACCAGAGGATGGTGCTTTATTTAATACTTCACCCATAACCGTAGAGGGTATAGTCTCAAATAGTAGTGCCACAGTTATGGTTAATAACATATCAGCTACTCTGATAGATAACACCTTCTCTGTCTCTATTCCTATAACCGAAGGCACTAACACCATTACTGCCAAAGCCACCTTAGAGAGTCAAACAGCTCAAGACCAGATAGATGTAATATTAGACCTGACGCCACCAGGTATAACTATCCTTACACCAGATGAAGATGCCACCACACAGAGTAATATTATTTATGGAAGGGTTTCAGAAGGGACAACCTCTGTTACAATTAACGGAATATCTGCTGAACTGATAGAAAGGGATGAATATGATACCTACTTTATTGCCGAACCACCTGACCTAACCGAAGGCTTAAACACCATAACCATTGAGGCAGAAGATAAAGCAGCCAATACAACCCAGATGATACATACCTTTACCTATGATACTGCAACACCAAAAGTAACTATAACCAGCCCAGCCAACCATAGCACCATTGATATCTCACCTATTACAGTTACAGGCAGGGTTACTTCTGATATCAGCCATATCTTTATTGAGAACTCTACCGGCATAATAGAAGATACTAACTTTACTGCAGATTACATAAGATTAAGCCCAATTAAGTCTGTCATCACTGCCACTGCCTATGATGAGAATAACCATAAATACCAGGATGCCATTATCATAACTACTCCTGACTTAAAGGATTATGAACTGACCAAAGTATCTGGTGATATACAGGAATATGAAGAAGGATTGCCTCAAGCAGGCTCAGACTGGGACTTAACCATAAGACTTCTAATAAACAACCAACCAGCCCTATCACAGGAGATAGAATTTACTATTACTCAAGGAAAAGGGATATTATCATCCCAATATGTATGGACAGACATAGATGGCTTGGCTACTGTTACCCTGACCACAGATATAGATGCATCAATTACCAATAAAGTAGAAGCCAGACCTTCAAGCCATCCAGAGATTAAAACCACCTTCTCTGTAGATACAAAACCAGCTCAACCGGCAAACTTGATTAAGATTACTGATGAGACAATAACACCTGTTCCAGGAGCAACCATACCTATCATCGTCAAGCTAACCGATGCCTATAACAATGCTATCCAGGATGAAGAGATAGACTTCTCAATCACTCAAGGGACAGGAAGACTCTCAGCTAATTCTGCCACCACCAACTACTATGGTGAAGCTTATATCAACTTTACAGCTCCAGCAACTCCTGAGACCTTAACCCAGATTATAGCCACCTCATACACCAATCCTACAGCCACCACTACCTTTAATATAACTACCTCTCAAACCTTAACAATAACTATTGATGATATAATAACTAAAGTCAATGCTAATGATGAGAAGATACAGGATATTAAAGCCGATATTACAGTAACAAGAAAAGCTCCTTTCCTGCCACCTGAAATGCAACTTACAATCTGGCAGAAAGGCGATAAACAAAAGGTAGAAGAGATATACCCAGAACCACAGG
>QMNJ01000150.1 GCA_003647715.1 Candidatus Coatesiibacteriota bacterium | reverse complement strand
TTAAAGTAGGGGTTTGATATATCAGACCCCCAGGTTGATTGATATGTTTGGACAAGGGGCTAAAGCCCCTTGTCTAATCTATAGTAGGACTTATAGAAATGAGTTCATACAGGAGTTGTTTTTTATTCCTGAGATGTAGTTTTTTAATAGTATGAAGGTGTTAAAAATTACTTCAAGGGGATATAACCCACTTCTCTTACTATCCTCTGACCATCTTCACTCAGGACAAAGTTTACAAAGGCATTAATATCATCGGGGGCATCCCCTCTTATGTAGAGATACAGTTTGCGGGCGACGGGATACTCGCCTGAGAGGACATTGGCTTCTGTCGGTTCTACACCATTTACTAACAGTGCCTTGACCTCATCTCCAAGATAACCAATGCCCATATATCCAATGGCGCCCTCACTTCCAGCAACTGCGTTCTTAACCGCCACATTAGATGCCTGAAGCAGAGCGTCCGCCCTTACCTTCTCGCCTCCAAGGACCTTCTTCTCAAAGACCTCAAAGGTGCCCGATGCAGTATCCCTTGACACCACCACTATATCCTTATCCTCACCACCGAATTTACTCCAGTTGCTTACACCGCCTTCCATATAGATGCTCTTGATATCATCAATTGTCATCTCAGAGATACTGTTAGATGGATGAACGATAACTGCTATTCCATCCATTGCAATCTCCACTTCTTTTATCTTCATCCCTTTCTTGTTTGCTGTTGCCTTCTCTTTGTCCTTCATCTGTCGTGAAGCCATAGCGATGTCGGTTGTTCCGTCAAGCAGTGCGGTGATACCGACGCCTGAGCCACCGCCACTTACAGAAAGTGATACATCCGGGTTCTTACTCATATAGACCTCTGCTACCCTCTGCACAATGGGTAGGACGGTGGTTGAGCCCTGAATGCTTATCTCGGTTGTGTCTTTCTTCTTACAGCCATATATAGTGGTTAAAACAATTAAGGCAGATATTGTAATAAGATTATATACTCTTAATTTCATAGAAACACCTCCCTTAAATGCAAATTTATGAAGAATATAAAGATTATTATGTTGAAAGTCAAAGAAAATATTTTGTAATTACTTTATAATATATATTATACACTTTAACACAAATTCTTTGAAGAAGGTGATTTCAGGGTTGATGATATGAGGAAGAGGGTTTTAATAGTTGTTGTATTTGTTTTAATGATAGTTGTGGTTGTATTGATTTTCCTTCTCAAATCCGGTAGAGAGGATGACCTGATTGAGGCAAATGGCTTTGTAGAGGGTGAGATAATAGATGTATCATCAATGGTATCGGCGAGGGTAAGTGAGGTCTTGGTAGAGGAAGGCGATGTGGTTGAGGCAGGTCAGCCGTTAGTGCGTCTTGATTTGAGGGAGGCGGGTTATGCTCTTGACTCGCTTGCCTCTACGATTTCAAGTTTGAGGGCGAGGGCGGGCGAGGTGCTAACTCGTCTTAATAAGGCAGAGCAGGACCTTAAGAGAGCTGAGAAACTGCATAGTGGTGGTGTTATATCGGACTCAGCCCTTGAGAATGCACGGGTTAAGTATGATGCGCTGAGGTCTGAATACAGTTCACTCATTGCTCAGATAGAAGCACAGAAGGGTAGCGCCAAAAGAGCGGAGGTTCACCTTGAGGAGGAGGTGCTGACTGCACCAATAGATGGCATCGTAGATTCCGTAAATATTAATGAAGGTGAACTTGCGATGCCCGGAAGGTCTCTTGTCTCAATAATTGACCATAATGAGAAATACATAAGAGTATATATATCTGAGAAGGATATTCCTAAGGTAAAGGTGGGTGATGAGGTAGAAATTAAGATTGACGCATATCCTGGCAGAACCTACAAGGGCAGGGTGAGTTACATATCAAGCAGGGCGGAGTTTACCCCGGCGAATGTTCAGACCAAGAGGCAGAGGATTACGCTTGTATTCATGGTCAAGATTGACATTTTAGAGGGTTTTGATGTAATGCATACGGGTATTCCCGCTGATGTTGTATTCAAGTAAAAGATGGTTCATAGTTGGTAGAGAAGATGCCAGTAGATGAGAGTGATGTAGTCCTCAGGGCGCGGGGTTTAATAAAGGACTTTGGTGATTTGAGGGCTGTTGATGGCGTTGACCTTACAATAGGGTGGGGTGAGATATATGGTTTTCTGGGTCCCAATGGAGCAGGGAAGTCAACCACGGTTAGAATGCTTATCGGTCTTCTACAGCCCACAGCAGGAAGTGTTGAGATACTGGGCTATGATGTCTTTGGAGACCCATTTCTGGTCAAGGACAGAATTGGCTATATGCCCCAGCACTTCAGTTTGTATAACGACCTGACGGTGATGGAGAACCTTAGATTCTATAGTGGTCTATATGATATGACTGATAAATCAATTGGTGAGAGAATTGATGAGGTGCTTGAAATGGTAGAACTTAATAACTTTAGAGAACATATCACAGGCAATCTATCAGGCGGGATGAAGCAGAAGTTGGCGCTGGCATGCGCTCTGGTTCACAGCCCAGAGTTTCTTATACTTGACGAACCCACCGCCGGCATAGACCCGCTCACAAGAAGGCGTCTGTGGGAGTATCTGTATGAGATTGGCTCGGAGGGGATAGCCATTATGGTTACCACACATTACCTGGACGAGGCGGAGCACTGTAACCGGATTGGTGTTATATATCGTGGCAAGATAGTGGCAGAGGGGACACCCTCTTGGATTAAGGAGGTCTGTTTTACGGGGAATGTGTTAAGCATAGAGACAGACGACTGGAGGCGCGCCTTCTATACCCTTAAGCAGTTGTATCCCGAGGGTGATATTATGCTCTTTGGGACAGATGTTCATCTTGTTGTAGATGATATTAAGGAGGGCGAAAAGAAGGTGAGGGAGGTTATGAAGGAGGAGGGAATTAGGGTTAATAATATATATCCCGCAAGCCCCACGCTGGAAGATGTGTTTATACAGTTGCAGAAGGATATGGAGGAGTGAGAGTGGTTATCAGGACCAGGCGCCTGTTCAGGATGATATGGAAAGAGATGGTTCATCTCAAGAGGGACAGGGTTTCGCTTACAATGATGATTGCTCTTCCTGTGGTTCAACTAACGCTCTTCGGATATGCTATAAACACCGAGGTAAAGAACCTCTCGCTTGTGGTTATAGACCCCAACCCTTCAAGTGATTCCAGATACATCGTGGAATCGTTTGTGAACACCGGCTATTTCAGGTTTGCTGGCTATATCAACTGCTATGATGAATTGAGATTGTTGCTGGATGAGAATAAGGTGAGGGCTGGGCTTGTATTTCCACCGGATTTTAAGAGCAGGTTTCGAGCAAATAAGAGCGTGAGCGTGCAGTTGATAGTTGATGCAACAGACCCACTCGCTTCCCGCTCTGCAATAGCAACAGCCCGCGCTCTGGGTCTTCACCACTCATTGAGGATGAAAATGGGGGAGAGTATCGCTGGCTTTGAAATGCCATTAGATATCAGGGTCAGGGGGTGGTATAACCCTGATATGCGTAGTGCTGACTTTATGGTGCCGGGTCTCATAGGGGTGATAATCCAGTTGATAACGGTTTTGGTTACTGCCCTTTCGGTGGTTAGGGAGCGTGAGTTTGGCACAATGGAGCAGTTGCTTGCTTCACCCCTGAGAAGGTGGGAGATAGTGGTGGGCAAGTTAACCCCACCCCTGATTACCACCTACATAATCATTACCATATCGCTACTTTTAGCATACTTCGTCTTCGGCGTTGCTATAGAGGGAAACATTATTCTACTATACTTTCTCACATTCCCCTTCCTTCTCGTTGCTCTTGGTATAGGTATATTTATCTCTACAATTGCAAAGAACCAGTTGCAGGCGATGCAGATGTCATTCTTCTTCTTTCTACCATCAATAATGCTCTCAGGTTTTATATTTCCAATTGATGCTATGCCAAATGTCATCAGGCAGATATGCTATGCTATTCCACTTACATACTTTCTCAATATTATAAGGGGTATTATCGTAAAAGGGGTGGGGCTGTATGAACTCAGGCTTGATACATTAGTTCTTCTCACAATGGGTGTTTTAGTGATAACATTGAGTATAATGAGGATGGGTAAGCGCCTGGGGTAGGCGTTAGTTGTGTATATAAAAATATAAGTAAAGTTGTAAATATTTTCTTGACAATTAATTATTTTTGGGTGAGAATAATCTTATTGAGGGGTATTAAATGACTAATACAAAATCCAATTCAATAATATCTTCTATCTTACAACTCCTCATAATCACTCTGATTATATCTCTATCCATAAAC
>QMNJ01000149.1 GCA_003647715.1 Candidatus Coatesiibacteriota bacterium | reverse complement strand
GGCAACCTTCACTCCCAAAGCCCCAAACCTCATAGCGGTCTCCACTGCCCTCTTCATCGCCCTCCTGAAACTTACTCTCCTCTCCAGTTGCTGTGCAACGGATTCCGCAATTAACTGGGCATCTGTCTCGGGATTCTGTATCTCCTTTATCTCAATGTTGACCTGTCCCTCTACCATATTAGAAAGCTCATCCCTAAGTTTATTAACCTCAGAACCCTTCCTTCCAATTATCACCCCAGGTCTCGCAGTATGGATATATACCGTAACTATCTCTCCCTGCCTTTCTATCTCAATACTTGATATACCAGCATTCCGACCCTTCTTCTCTATGGCTCTCTTAATCGCCAGGTCTTCATGAAGATACCTCTTATAATTCTCCTTGGAAAACCACCTTGACTTCCAAGTTCTATTAAACCCTAACCTAAAACCATATGGATGGGTCTTCTGTCCCATCTATCACCTCCGCTCTGCCTCCTCTGTCCTGGTTTTCTTACCTTTCTTGCCTTCCTTCTTTTCTGACTTCTTCTTCGCTACATCCCTCGTCTTAAACTTCTTCTTTAACCTCTCTTTTCTCACCATCTCGGGTCCCGACTTCTTACCTTCATCACTCTCATCAAGAACCACTTCAATATGGCTCATCCTCCTCAGTTTCATTGAAGCCCTTCCATAAGCACGATAGAATATCCTCTTATACCTTGGACCCTCATTGACAAATATCCTCTTTATATATAATCTATCAACATCAGGTCTCTCTTTCTTATCAATAATGTTTTCAGCATTTGATACACATGATATTATTGTTTTTTCTATGTGATAACTTGCCCTCTTATGCACGAAACGAAGTATATCAAGTGCTTCATCTACTCTCTTACCTCTTACGAGGTTCGCAACCTGCCTTGCCTTCCTCGGTGATATAAGTATATACTTTGATGTTGCTCTTAATTCCATAAATAACCTACTTCTTCAATTTTAACCTCTTTGCGGTCTTGCCACCGTGACCCCTAAATGTCCTCGACGGTGAGAACTCACCCAGCTTATGCCCTACCATATCCTCAGTAATAAACACGGGAATAAACTTCTTCCCATTGTGAACTGCAATAGTATGCCCAACAAACTCTGGAGGTATAGTGCTTCTCCTTGCCCAGGTCCTAACAATGCGCTTTTCACCTGATTTGTTCATCTCCTCTATCCTCATCAACAATTTTTCATCAACATAGGGACCTTTTTTGGCTGAACGAGCCATTATCTCTTATTTCCTCCTCTTTACTATAAACTTATCAGACGGTTTCTTCTTCCTTGTTTTATATCCCTTCGCTGGAACTCCGGATGGACTTACGGGATGCCTACCACCCTTAGACCTGCCCTCGCCACCACCGTGTGGGTGGTCCACAGGATTCATAGTAGCCCCCCTCACCTTCGGTCGCCTTCCAAGCCACCTCTTTCTTCCTGCCTTACCAAAAGATATAAGCGAGTGGTCCTTATTGCCAACCTCACCAATGGTTGCCTTACACATAAGATTAACAAGCCTTACCTCTCCAGAGGGCAACCTTAAATGAGCATACTTGCCCTCCTTTGCTAACAACTGAACACCTGCTCCAGCTGACCTCGCAATCTGTGCACCCTTACCAATCTTGAGTTCCACGCATGAAACCGTCATGCCTACAGGTATGTCTTTCAAGCGAAGGACATTGCCCTCCTTCAACTTAGAACCGACACCTGAATATATAATGTCTCCAACCTGCATTTTATCGGTGGCAATTACATACCTCTTCTCTCCATCTGGGTATACAACCAAAGCAATTCTCGCCGAGCGATTCGGGTCATACTCAATTGCTACTACCTTTGCTCCTACCCCCTCTCGTTCACGACGAAAGTCAACTATCCTTATCTTTCTCTTTGAGCCACCACCTCTGTGCCTCGCAGTAATATGTCCATTTGCATTTCTACCTGCTTTCTGCTTCTTCGTCTTTACCAACTTCTTCTCTGGCTTCTTCTTGGTTATCTCCTCAAATGTAGAGACACTCTTATATCTCTGCGATGGTGTCAATGGTCTGTATGTTCTTACTGGCATATCTAAAATCCTCTCAATTTATTAATTATGTTACCCCTTCAAATATATCAATCGTTTCGCCTTCCTTCAATGTGACAATCGCTTTCTTCCAGTTAGAGGTTCTACCAACATTCCATCCCTGCCGTCTTGCCTTTCCTCTCATATTCATTATATTAACCTTCTCAACACTCACCCCAAACATCTCTTCAATAGCTCTCCTTACCTCATTCTTGTTCGCCCTCAGGTTGACCTTAAAGGCATACTTATTTCCTGTTTGACGAAGGTATGTCAACTTCTCTGTAATAAGCGGAACAATCAATATGTCAGATGGGTGTCTCATATTACAAAACCTCCACTACTCCCCGAATACCTCCACCGCTCTCTTCAAACCGTCCCGGCTGAACAATAGGTGTTCAGAGGTTATTACATCGTAAACATTGAGTCGCTCCGCAGGCAATATCTTAACTCCCGGTATGTTATTAACACTCTTAAATATATAATCACTATATCCATCAACGAGAATGAGAACTTTCTTACCATAAAGGTTCAACTTACTTAGAATCTCAACCACCTTTCTGGTCTTATACTCATCCATTACAAACTCATCAACTACAGTTATCGCACCATCAGATACCCTTGACGAAACAATTGACCTAAGCGCCTTCCTCTTCATCTTCTTGGGTATTCTCTTTTTATAGTTGCGTGGTCTCGGTCCAAATGTAATACCCCCGCCAACCCATATAGGAGACCTGATGGAACCATGCCTTGCCCTTCCAGTGCCCTTTTGACGCCATGGCTTCCTTCCACCACCTCTCACCTCTGCTCTTGTCTTGGTGGAAGCAGTTCCCGCTCTCATATTAGCAAGTTGAGATACCACAACCTGATAGATTAGTTCTTCATGAAGTGGTTCAGTGAAGAGACCATCCTCAACCTCTATCTCACTCACCTTCTCGCCTTCTATGTTAACTACACCGAACTTCATACAAATCTTTTACCCTACTCACTTATTTTTTTCCTCTTTCCCACCATCATCCACATTCCCCTTCTCGCCCTCGCCCTCTGCTCTGTCCCCATGCTCACTTACTCCCTCTTCTCTATTGCTCTTATCAGCCCCACCTGTTATCTCCTCTTTCTCCTTTATATCCTCCACCTTTACATCTTCATTTTTTGTATCTTCGGTCTCAGCACACGCCTCTTCTACACGACCTTCTGCACCCTGTTCAACCTCTGTGGTTATCTCTGCTTTCTCCTCTTTTTTATCTACCTTCTCAACCACCTTTTTGGGAACCTTCCCTCTCTCCAATCTATTCTTATAAATACACACTATTCCCTTATTAGGACCCGGAACAGCACCCTTTAACAGAATAATATCTTCATCCTCCAGTATCTTGACCAAACTCAAATTCAACACAGTTTGCCTCTTCGCCCCATAATGCCCTGGCATAGCATGCCCCTTGAATACCTTAGAGGGGGAGGCAGAAGCACCAATAGAGCCGGGAGCTCTGTGAAACATTGAGCCGTGACTTGCTTCACCACCCTTCCATCCGTGCCTCTTTATGCCACCTGCAAAACCCCTCCCCTTGGTGATGCCTACAACATCCACCTTCTCGCCTTCAGAGAAGATGTTGCACCTGATGACATCACCAACTTTATAATCGCCTACTGGTGTCCTGAACTCTCTTAATATCTTCATTGCCCTAACGCCCGACCTTGCGAAGTGACCCCTCATTGGCTTGTTAACTCTGCTCTCCTTCTTCTCCTCAAAACCCATCTGCAAAGCACTATAACCATCTCTTTCCTCCGTCTTCACCTGAACTACAACGCAGGGACCCGCCTTTACCACTGTTACAGGTATAACAACACCATCCTCAGTTATCAACTGAGTCATACCTATCTTTCTACCTATAATACCAAAGGACATATTTATCTTCTAATCTCTATAAAATGTAAATCAAATCGTAACTCTGGTTAAAAAACCAGATATTGCTCACATCTTTATTTCAACATCAACACCTGCAGGCAATTGCAGTTTCATCAGTGCGTCTATTGTCTCCGGTGTGGGCATATCAATCTCAAGCAATCGTTTATGCACCCTTATCTCAAACTGCTCCCTAGATTTCTTATCAATATGTGGTGAACGAAGCACAGTGTATCTGTTTATCCTTGTGGGCAATGGCACCGGACCTGATACCCTCGCACCAGTCCTCTCGGTGGTCTGTATAATCTCCTTCACCGACATAT
>QMNJ01000148.1 GCA_003647715.1 Candidatus Coatesiibacteriota bacterium | reverse complement strand
TCTTTAACATGATTGGTGGTTAGAAAATCGGTATTAAATATCTCAACAATACTATTCTTATAGAATATATGTTTATCCATGACCATTGGATTATAACATTAAAATTGCTTGATTTACTTTACATCCCCCACTACCTTCTCTATCACCGCATCGGGCTTTATCCCCTCCGCCTCCGCCGCAAAGGAGGTGATTATCCTGTGCCTCAATACTGGCTTCGCAAGCTCCCTTATGTCCTCCCTGTCTGGTATGTATCTACCATATAGAAGTGCCCTCGCCTTTGCTGATAATAATAGATGCTGGGTTCCCCTCGGACTTGCCCCCCACCTGACCCACTCTTTTATGTATCTAAGATTGCTCTCATTCGGTCTCGTTAACCTGACAAGGTCTGTTGCGTAAGATACTATTGACTCCGGCAATGGCACCTTCCTCACTATCTCCTGAAATTGCAGAATGTCCTTCGCCTTAAGAACCGCCTCTGGTTCCTCCTCCTCAAGTGATGTTGTCCTTTCCACCATCTCCTCCTCCTCCGCCTTTGATGGATAGTCAATCAGAATGTTCAACAGGAAGCGGTCAAGCTGCGCCTCAGGTAGTGGGTATGTCCCCTCCTGCTCTATTGGATTCTGTGTGGCGAGCACTAAAAATGGCAGGTCAAGCGTGTATGTCCTACCGCTTGCACTCACCTGATGCTCCTGCATTGCTTCTAAAAGGGCGGACTGTGTCTTCGGTGGCGTTCGGTTTATCTCATCAGCTAAGATAATGTTTGCAAATATTGGACCCTTGACGAAGCGAAAATGCCTCTTGCCTGTCTCTGGGTCTTCCTCCAGTATGTCTGTTCCTGTTATATCCGCAGGCATTAAATCAGGCGTGAACTGTATTCGTGAGAACTTGAGGTCAATCGCCTTTGCAACGGTCTTTACCATAAGGGTCTTGGCAAGCCCGGGCACACCAATTATAAGGCAATGTCCACCACATAGCAGTGCAATGAATATCTGCTCAATTACATCCTCCTGCCCGATGATTACCTTGCCTATCTCTTTCTTCAGGCGAATGAAGGCGTGGTTGAGTTTCTCCGCAAGTTCTATATCCCTGTCTTTTAAGGTCTTCTTTGCCATGGCTTTCTTTATTTTAGGTTATTATGCTATAAAATGATGTTTAATTCCATATAACTTTGTATTTAGTATGTAATTTGGGTACTCACTTGATTATTATACTTGCTTTTATTATTCTAAAACTACCTTGAATTACTTGAAAATATGTTTTTATTGGTAGATAATTTTGTTAGTTTTAAGTATTAAAGGAGGTAGATAAATGGCAACTCCAAAAGATATAGAGGGATACCTAGATAAGTCCGGCTATGACTTTGAAAAGGTTGACTATGGGGTGTGGACTATCAATCTTCCAGACCTGGGTAAGATAGCAATCACCCACAATGAACCGCTGGTAGTTATAAGAATGAAGGTAGCGGACCTTCCAAGGAAGAAGGGTTTGGAGGAACTATACAGGAAACTGTTGGAGATGAACTCAGACGAGGTGGTTCATGGTGCGTTCTCCATCAAGGGGGATAGCGTTATTCTGGTTGATACCCTTGAGGATAGCAAGTTGGATGAGAATGAACTGGTGGCATCAATCAGTTCGCTTGAGTTTGCGGCTTCACGCTCAATTCCGGTTATCAAGGACTATATGGGCAAGTAGAATAAATGGAGGTAGATAGAAATGGGAATAATAGATAGGATTAAGACCATAATAAAGGCAAACATAAATGATATGCTCTCAAAGGCGGAGGACCCTGAGTTGATACTGAATCAACTGGTTGAGGATATGAGGGATGCCTATAAGGAGGCGCGCAGGCAGACCACTACCGCTCTTGCAGATGAAAGTCGTCTGAAGGCAAAATACGAGAAAGAGAGGGAGCAGGTTGAGCACTGGCAGAGCAGGGCTGAGCTGGCATTGAGGAATGGCAGGGAGGACCTGGCGAGGGAGGCACTGGCGAGGAAACTGGAGCACGAGCGCCTAATGGTTGAGTATGATGTTGCCTATAAGAAACAGCATTCTGCGACCGAGGCACTCATTAACGGTCTAAAAGCACTGGAGAAGAAGATTGAGGAGGCAAAGCGCAAGAAGGATCTATTGATTGCGAAGGCGAAGAGGGCAGAAGCGGCTCAGACCATAAATGCTACCCTTGCCGATATGGGTGACGAGAGCGCCCTTGAGGCATTTGAGCGCGTTGAGGAGAAGGTGGAGAAATTAGAGGCACACGCGGAGGCGGAGGGCAAGATTGCGGAACTTGAGGAGGCGAGCGTTGAGTTTGAGGAGGAGTTTGCAAAACTGGAGGGCACCAGTGTTGATAAGGAACTGAAGGCACTGAAGACGAAGATGGGTCTTTCATCCCTTCCACCTGCAGAGGAGGGTAAGTCCTGACAAGGATGACCTGATGCGAGGCGTGAACTTATAAATAATCAGGGGGATGCCTATGCCCGTGATAGTGGAGGTATAGTTTATAATGTTAAGATATATATTCTCAGCAGCCGTAAAGCCCATAAGGTTGGTTGGCTGGCTTGGCACGATAGCCCTATCTATCATATTTCTTAACCCCTTCGTCGGCATCGGTGGAACCATCGGTTATATTCTTATAATCGCAATAGATGTGAACAGAAGGGAGTTCCGCGCTCTGGTTGATAGGGAGTATCGGATTGCTTCAATCAGTTATTCCTGGAGGAGGAAGGCAAAGGAACTGGTGGATGTGGTGGATACGGTAAAGAAACTGATGAGAAAGTTGCCGAAGCATCTTAAGCGCGATGCCATAAATCTTGAGTTCTATCTTAATAATGCACTTAATGAGGGTTTGAGTATGATTGAATCTGCTGACCAGATTGACACAATTATCAGGATTCAGGGCGGGAATAAGAAGCTGGAGAAGGAACTCACAATGATTGAGAAACAGATTGCCTCATTTCGGGCGGGTCTTGAGAAGATGTCTGGCACTGCCATTCTCGCCTTCAGGAAGCCCGAGGTGAGTGCCGAAGAGGCGCTTGCTCCATTTATGAATGAGATGAAGGCACTGTCAAGTGGTCTGAAGGAAGCGCGTCTTGCACTGGATGAGAAACTTCGTGGGGAGAAGACGCTGGAGAAGGAGTTTGAGAAGTTAGAGGGAGGGGGGAAAGATAAAGAGTGAGTTAATATCTCATCTCTAATAGATATTGATAGTTAAATTATGTCAGGACGAATTATACTTTCTATTCTAATATCTATTTATTCACTGGCGGTAGGCGATGGCTTTCTTAAATCGGAAATGTCTATTATGGGTGGCAGGGTTTACCCTTCTCTTGAGTATCATTTCCTTTTTGACAATGGCGAATTATCAGAGATTGAGGTTTTATCCAAGTTTGAGCGGACATTTGCCGCTCAGGAGATAAAACCGCTTCTGTATTTTGAGCCCTATGATTGGTTACAATTAAGGATAGGGGCGAAGGTAAGGCAGGTATTCGGTGGTGATACCTATTGCTGGTTCAGGGGCGGTGCTGTTCTCAATGGGGGCGGGCACAGGTTTGAGGTGGGTATGATAAGGCGAAGCATATCACGGCTCACCGCTTACGACAGACCCGCCTTCTATGATATGCCATCTGCTGAGTATAGATATAATAGCGAATTTTTTAATATCTGGCTTATCGGCACCCGATTCACCATACCATCAACTACTACCTATGAGGACTTCCTCTGGGCGGGGAAGTTGGAGGTGAAGAAAGGTATTATTGGTGCAGACGGTGGCGTCGTCATATATCACCGTGGAGGGTTTGATGGCTACCCCGAGATAACTCCCAAACTTCCACCTGCGAGCGAGAACTATGGGCTCTTCTTCGGGGGCAATCTCACCTGTAAAATGTGCGGTGCGGGTGGCGAGGTGGTGATGTCCTGGGAGAGTGGTGGTCCAAAGAGGTGGGCTGTGGCAATTGATGGTGGGATTAAAATTTTTGGTGGATTTGAAATATCGCCTTATGCGTGTTTCTTACAACAGGGTTATTATTTTCCTCGAGCAGATGACTTCGTCTATTTGAACTCTATATTGAGACCGGAGGACAGTGGTAGATGGGGTTCATACTTTGAGATTGGGGTATCTTATACAAAGGAGTTGGACTATTTCAATATTGGTTGTAGGGTTGAACAGGGAGTAAGATATAAAGGCGTTGTTAAGGATTTTGCGTATTCAAGGAACAGGGTTCTGTTTAATATAGGTATCAGTTTATAGGCGGTTTAAGTGCATAGTTATTGACACAATTGCATTATAGTATGTATAATCACAAAAAGCGGGGCGTAGCGCAGTCAGGTTTAGCGCGCATGGTTTGGGACCATGAGGTCGGAGGTTCAAATCCTCTCGCCCCGA
>QMNJ01000147.1 GCA_003647715.1 Candidatus Coatesiibacteriota bacterium | reverse complement strand
GTAGATGATAAGATAGAACTTAATAACTTGGAAACTCGTAGTTATGTATGGGGATTATCAAGGGGTAGGGAGAACATCTCCGGGTATAATGAATCACTATATGCTGTTATATCTGATAGCGATTATTATGGTATCGGTATCATCTATGAGATTGAGGTTGGTGACTATAATACCGCAATCAATTCTTCAGCAGTAGGCGAGATAAATGCGCTGTTTCATTGATTAAATAATGCTTCTTTGATTATTATCTTAACAGTGTTTTTTATTGGGACAGGTGGAAGGCAAAAACGCCTGTTCCCTTCTTAATACTCAAATATTTTGTAATGTCATTCTGAACTAAGTGGAGTGAAGAATCTCTAACCTTTACGCTGAATTGATTACAAGTAAGAGGGATTAGCATGATTATTGAGGGTTTTATTGGGATTGATATTAGTTGCTACTTTAAGAATGGCAGATAGTCATTGTAGTTATGGGAATGCAGACGCTACATTAAGCACAGAATTTGATAAATCAAACACAATTCGCTAATAAAGCACTATCTTGAGGTTGACAATGAATTTACTTATAATGGCAAACCTATTAACAATTTATATCTGGAGGTAAGGTATGTTCAGGTCTATACCACTTCTGTTAGTAATTCTCGCACTTTGTATAAATGTTGCTCTGTCGGCGCAGGCGCCCGATATAACCCTTAAGGACATCAACAACAAGTCGGTCACTCTATCAGACCTCTATTCAGAGAATGTGGTCCTCATTGAGTTCTGGTCCACCACCTGCGAGCCCTGCAAGAAGCAACTTCCAAAGATGCAGGCACTGCTGGATAAGTATGGTGATAAGGGTTTAGTGGTGGTCTCAATAGCCACTGACTCCGCCCGTATGATGAGCAAGGTCAAGCCCTATGTGAACGGCAACCGCTATACATTCATAACCCTGCATGACCCCGACCAGAAGGCATGGAAGGCGTTCCACGCCCCCGCTGAGCCATATACAATCGTAGTTGATAAAGGCGGTGAGGTTGCCTATGTTCACATCGGTTATAACCCGGGTGATGAATACGAGATGGAGAGTGTTGTCGTAAATCTTCTGGGCATTGAAGGAACCTGGAAGAAGTTAACCGATTGAGAGGTGGCAGATGAGTGATAAGATGATAATAATTATACTTATTTCTTTGCTCTGTATCTCCTCCAACCTAATATTAGCATTTGGTGACTACCAGTTCAGTATGTCGGGCAACAATAAGTTCCAGTATCTTCTGGTAGATGAAGAAGGTGAGAACAAGGGCAAGCAGTATATAAGTGACCGTTTGGAGGTGAGTGTCCTGTGGGGTCCCTTTGAGGTTGGAACCGTGGTGAACATTGACTATCCAAGGTGGGTCAGGTTCATCGGTGAGGAGGAAGACAGGGCGGAGATGAGCCAGTTGTATCTTACATACACATCAGAGAAACTTGATGCTACCGGAGGAACGATAATCAAGAGTATGGGTCGTGGTATGACCCTGCATGCTACAGAGGATTTGGACATTGACCTGGAGCACTATCTAAAGGGCGCCGGCGTCTCATTCAGACCGGTTGAATATCTGGAGATAACAGGTCTTGGTGGCAAGGGCGAGTGGCGCTATAGTGGGCAGGAGGACAGGGTCATCGCCGGCGAGGTGGAGGTAAGCCCGCTGGGTATGACCTCCACGAGCATACAGCCCTTCGTTGACTTCAGTATGTCCCATATCAATATCCCCATAGACCCCGAATCAGATATAGTGTATGACCAGCGTTATATATTGCTTGGTGGCGGTGCCTATCTACCATTCTGTGAAGGTGAGTTCTACTATGCCAGGAGGGATATGGTTAAATCTGCCAGTCCAGGAGAGCCCAAGACAAAGGGCGAGGCGATATATCTTACCGCCAACGGAACCATATCAAGGTTTGCAAGTGTAGAATTTGAATATAAAAGATATGATAATTATTGTGATTTCGTTTCACATTTCATTACACCCCCGAATGCAACCATTTTCGGTGATTCAATCAATGAGGGAAATAACGAGCAGGGATTTCTCATCGGTGCTAATTCACAACCCATTGATGGTCTTCATCTCCACTTTGCCTATGCCTTCGGCAATCAGGTTAAGAAGGTGGAGCCACAGATAAAGGTGAAGGAGATGCAGATTGACGCTATGGTCCAGGACATAATCCCCAGGGTTGACCCGGGTGGCTACCTTGAATTTCAGGATGAGTTTGAGCGAAAGAGCATAAGAGTTCGCCCCTTTGCCACATTTTTTATGACTGAAAAGCACTCTATAACCGGAAGCATTGAATTTGAGAAGCGAACCGAGAAATTCTGGGAGAACAGACCCACATTCAAAGACCAGATATTAGAGTTGGAATATTACTGGACTGGAAATGTAAGTGCATTGTGGCGTTTTGAGTGGACTGACCAGAAGAGGGACCAGATGGGTGAGAGCATAAGACACAACTGGAATTTTATAGAGGTAAAATATATAATAAATCCAAGAAGTGAGTTTTCTGTCGGCTATGGACAGCTGAGAGGCGGGAAGGTATGTTCAGGAGGTGCCTGTTTCTGGGAGAGTCCCTTCAAGGGATTGAGGGCAAAATTGACAAGCGTGTTCTGATAATATTATTGGTATTTATATTATCGCTTTCAGTAGGTCTTCTCTCGTGCAAGAAAAATGAGCGGGAGAAGACCTTCGTTTCTGAAGATATTAAAGAGGAGGTTCTGGTGAGAAATCCAAAGTTTGCTGATGCCTTTTATCCGGGCAACCCGGCACAATTAAAATCAATGCTTGAGAGTATGTTCAACAAGGCGGATGTGGTCTCGGATGAGAATGTGGCTGGTATTGTGGTTCCCCACGCCGGTTATATGTATTCGGGTCTAACCGCCGCTTATGCCTTCAAGTCGGTCGGCTATAAGCCCGACTCGGTGATTATCATCGGTCCATCCCACCGTATGCCCGTGAGCGGTGCTGTTCTCTACCCCGAGGGTGTGTGGAAGACGCCTCTGGGTGATATGAAGGTGGATGAGAAACTAAATGAGGAGATGATGAAGGCGAGCGACTACTTCCATACCGATATCTCACCGCACGAGATAGAGCATTCAATAGAGGTTCAACTGCCCTTCATACAGTATCTGTGGGGTGATATACCATTTGTTCCGGTGGTGGTCTGGCGTGGAGATGAGAAGTCGGCGAGGGAGATGGGTGATGCGTTGGTGGAAGCCATTAAAGAGGATGGCAGAAAGATTCTCGTGGTGGCTACCGCAGACCTGTCTCACTATCACCCTCTAACGGTAGCTGATAAGTTGGACCATGAGGCGATAAGGGCGCTTGAGAGCGGTGACCCAATGGAGATTATAAGGGCGGATAATTCTGGTGCCACAGAGGTTGATTGTGCCTTTGCTCTTGCTGCTGTGGGTTACTACGCCCAGGCGGTTGGTGCCGTCAATACAGAGGTATTGAAGTGGACCACCTCCGCAGAGGCGAGCGGAGACACATCCCAGGTCGTCGGTTATCTGGCTATGAAGTGGAGTAAATAGTTATTCTATATTTCGTATATAATGATTTTCTATCTAATAAAGATAGTTGGATTTTATGGAATACCATCTGGTGAATTGTAGTCCGACCAGATGCCCAGATGCTCTCTCTGGGCTTCCTTCTGGGCGGTGAACCATACCTTGGGGTCGGGATGGGACTTCATAACCGGCACCACCTGTGCCAGACCATTTCTCACTAACTCCTCGTTGAGGTTATACCACCTCCCCTCCTTCATATAGAACACCACCGCCCTCAGATAGCCCTCCCTTGTGGTGGGATTGATGTGGCAGATGTCTATTAGCACATCCTTGTCAAGAATTCGCTCCTTGACGAACTTGAATCCCTGGTCGTAGTATTTTGAGTCCTTATTCGGGGGCTTGAGACCGAGAAGGCGAATATCGCCCATAACATCGGTTTTGATGAGGACCGGGTTATACACACCTGTGCACCTGTCTTGAATTGGCTCAATGAGGTCAAGTTCTAATCCCGCCAGCAGGGTGGCTGGAATTAGAATAGAATAAAACAATACTATAATCCTCCTATTCATAACCCGGCAAGGGAGGTCAATATAAATCTAACACAATGTTGGAATATTGTCAAAAGGGATAGAATTAATTTTTATAGTATTCAGGGAGAATTTTTATAAGAAATTTTCTAATTTTAATTTATAGCCGTTTTAACAATTATCACATTTCTGCAAATTATAAACACATAAAAAATATTCATTCCTGCATATGGGTCTTTGATTTAGATGGTAATTTAGAGGAACAAATAGAACTGAACGACTGGGATGGTTATGGTGTAAGTGGATTATCACGGGGTAGGGAGAACATATCTGGT
>QMNJ01000146.1 GCA_003647715.1 Candidatus Coatesiibacteriota bacterium | reverse complement strand
GGTGAGAAGGGCGTCCGCGACTGGGGTTACTCGCACTGGAACGAGGGCTTCATTAACTACTGGCATGCAATTACTATGGGCGATGAGTGGTATAGGGGTCCAGACCCTGATATAGATAGAACAGAGGATGAAGGGGCTGGCTTCCTCTACGCCCTGGAGAACGGATATATTGACATAGGTGATGAAGAGGACTACGACACCAATATGTATTACTTCAAAGAGGCATTTGGCGAGTTTGTTAGCTGGTTATGGTTTACCGGTTCAAGGGATGATGGACGCTGGCATGATGGTGCCCTGTTCAACGAGGTAAACCTGACAGATGAGTTTGCAGACACAGACCTACCTATTGTTGATGAAGACCCACCTGGTTCTATGAGACCGGATAGTTTGGCAAGCAACTTCTTCCTCATTCATGGTTTTCCATCTGGATGGGAAGATGCAACCATCAAGTTCCTTTCTTATATAGAAGAAGACGACGATTACGACTGGAATACAACGAGGGATTGGGGTGGCTGGGTATTCACCGAGAGCGGTGGAACCTGGACTACCCACAAGATGGATTGCCCATGGGATAATGGAATATATGTTCTTGAAAACTGTGGTTCTTACGATAAAGTCGCCTTTGCAGTATATAACCAGACACCTGATGACTTGTATGAGAGGCTTAGGTATAGATATAGCATAATTGAGAAAGAAGAGAGTGTCCCACCGGTAATTACTCTAAATCCTGTAATCTGGACATGGCAACCCGAGATGATAGAGTTGTTGATTACTGCGAATGAGCAGACACACGGTGTCCCGGACCTTGAGATAACATTTACACCTGAGGGAGAAGAGGGAAGCACTGACAGGATTCTATGTGAACAGCCGGACTTGAACGAACCGCTGTTCTATACCACCTACACGCAGGGCTATGGAGTTACAGGTAGCGGAACTATAGATGTGTCTGTATATGATATTTATGGCAACGAGGGAACAGCATCTCAGGACTTCGCAATTGCAAACACCGGCACTGGAGGTGTTGTATCAATTGAGACAGAGAACATTGCGCTTTATATCCCACCAGGCGTTAAGGGATTCAAGGGTCTGGTTGCTTTCTTTGAAGACACTGTGATGACAGAAGAGAATCTTATTAGTGATATAGATATTGCGGATATGGGTATAGACCTTTCAACGGTGCATAGCAATCTGAACAGTGACGAGAGCGTTGACCTGGGCGTATTGAAGACATCCAGTGAAGGACCAGAGCTTCTTGGTCCAGCGGTGAGGATACTCCCTGAATGGGGCAAACTGAATGGTTGCGCACGGCTAACCATGAGCTACAATGGTGTTGATGTTACTGACGAGAGCAAAGTAAGTATATACAGGTTAAACAGCAATGATACATGGTCAGAGGTCAGTGGCGGTATTGTAAATACAAAGAACAATACCATTACTGTTGATATAACATCGTTTGGTGTTTATGCAATAGGTCTTGGTGAGGGAAGCAAGGTTGGTGGTGGTTCTATGATACCTTCATCGTTTAACCTTGCTCAGAACTATCCGAACCCCTTTGATGATAGCACGGTTATTAAGTTTGAGATAGGCGAGACCACCAATATATCACTTAAGGTTTACAACCTTGCCGGTCAGCTTGTAAGCACCATCTATGAGGGTGAGAAACAGCCCGGTGTTTACACCATCAACTGGGACGGAACAGATGATAACGGTGTAAAACTTGCAAGCGGTCTGTATCTCTACACATTAGAGGCAGGAAGTGATTTTAAGGCAACCAGAAAGATGATTATGGTGAGGTAGAATGAGAATATTCCGGGGGAGGGTATAAAATCTTCTCCCGTTATGAATATGATTAGCAGGGAGGAACAGATGAAAATAATTACGATAGTTTCAACAATATTGGCAGTTAGTGCCTTGTTATTCACAGCTTGCGATACGGTGACGGTAGAGGAGCAGAAGTCTCAGGTTGAGTGGACTGAAGAGGGGTGGAACAACTGGAGTGCTGGAGATTATGAGAGTGCTGAGGAGTGCTTCAACAATGCCCTTGAGGTAGATAATAGTTATCCTGATGCCTATAACGGTCTTGGTTGGACTTATATTAGAATGCAGTTATTTTCAACAGCAATTGATAATTTTAATACTGTGAAGATGCTGGTGATAATTGACCCGGATAATCCAGAGTACGATGAGGACATGGTTAAGTTTGCATACGAATCTTATGCAGGTTCTGCCATTTCATTCTTTATGAACGATGACTTTGAGAACTCCATTGCCATAGCCAATTATCTCATTGAGGTTACGAACAATGATTTTGAGTTTAGCAGAGACACCTCAATAACGGAATTTGATATTCACTTATTGCTTGCACTCAACTATGTTGAAACCGTTGATATGCCTAATTGCGTAAAAGAGATTAATGCAATGAGAGTTATTATAGGTGAACAGGGTAATTTCAATAGTGACGACTGGGATGAGATAAATCAGGAGATAAAGAGGTTAATGGAGCTTGACCCATCACCATCACCATAGATGGTATAGAGAAAAGGCACTTATGTTTAAGGGGCGGTTATATTACCGCCCCTTATAATTCTTTTTGGCCCCAAGGGGAATCGAACCCCTATTACCGCCTTGAAAGAGCGATGTCCTAACCATTAGACGATGGGGCCATCATAGATAATTAGAATATCTTGTTTACTACCCCACATGCCCCAGGTGATGCTATACCTTTCTTTGTCTGAATTATAGCACCAGATGAGTCAATCTGCAAAATCTTATTTGACCCGCTGTCAGCAACCCAGGCAAAACGCAGTGAGTTATCAATAGCCAGCCCTCCAATTTCACCTACACTGATGTAATCATCGCCCCACGAGTTTAAGCCCACCGCATCCAACCTGTATATTCTACCATTGTCATATCCTACCCACAGTGTTGAGTCACTGGGGCTATATTCAAAGATTATGGGATTTTCACCATAGTTTCTATCGCCCTCACCCTCCATAGGATATTTCTGCTCACCATTTTCATCTATACAAAATATGTTTCCATCTTTGCCACTTGCAACCCAGCACCAGTTAAGACCACTCCCCTTCTCTGCTTCAACCAGGATAGGTTCCTCCAGTTCAAACCTACAGTTCTCGTCTCCATCGGGGTCTATAAGAGCAACATAACCATCACTTGATGCGAGCCATATTCTTCCTCCGAAATTATATGCACAGTCAATGTCTTTTATTTCACCGAATCCAGTGATTATATTCTCAATGTCTCCATCCTGTGAGAGGTGTATAAGGCGGTTTTTATCTGCAACCCAGAAGGTCTTGTTGCTCGGATTGTAAACCAGTTTGGTCGGGTCTTCAAAGCCATATATGTGTTTGGTGATACTGCCATGACTGTCTAGAAATATGACCGCCTTCTTTGTTCTGTCAAGCACCAGCACACATGAGTCATCTGGGTCCACAGCGATGGAGACCACATTCTCAAATCCCTTGGTTCTTTCAATTATGGTCATATCTTGATTGTCAAGTTTAAGTAGTTCACCTGTGGGTTTGGAGAACACCCAACAATCGTAAGCGTCATCATACTCGTTCTCAATGTCCCCTGTGCATGAGGTTAATACACAGAACAGAATAATCATGATAAGTAGTATTGGGATTATATTTTTTATGGCTTTTGGCATTTAATCAAGCTCCTTATAGATGAATCTATTACCCATAGAAACTCATCATCAGAGAGATAGATTCCTGATGGGTGCTTCCAGGGGGCGAGGTATGTTTTCATAATTTCACCATTACTTGAGTGTTTATATATGTAACCTACCATACCCTCACTTGTCCATATATGTTCATTGTGGCACTCAATACCAGTGAAGTGTGATTCATATCTTGGACCTTTGAACTCCCTGATAATCTGGAACTCATTATCTAGTTCATAAATCAC
This sequence comes from Candidatus Coatesiibacteriota bacterium, assembly GCA_003647715.1. GTDB lineage: Bacteria > RBG-13-66-14 > B26-G2 > B26-G2 > B26-G2 > B26-G2. Next base: position 466 of record QMNJ01000146.1, on the reverse strand, counting down.
GCCTTCAATCCAATCACAGACCAATATATGACCGTCTGGGTTGAAACAGATGGCTGATGGGTTATCTGATGGTGCGGGGTATGATTCAATGACCTCCATTGTATTCTTGTTATGTTTGTATATGAGGTCGCTGTGTTCGTCTGTAGTCCAGATGTAGTTGTTGTGGAAGGAAATACCACTTGGTTGTATTGAAGGGCTTTCATACCTATTGATAGTTGTAGCATCAAGCATGGATATCTTCAATATCTCACCTGGATACGCTCTATCAACCACATAGAAAGTGTCCCCATCGCTGGTGAGTCCATAAGGCGATATAGCATCTATCGGATGGTGAGAGATGAGCATTAAGTCGGTTGTCCATTTATCCTCTTCATCGCCACAGACAATGAAGAATAAAGCAACTATTAAAAAGGCATATAGTATTTTCCTGTTTAATAGCATATATTTCTTACTGGTGGTCATTTTT
>QMNJ01000145.1 GCA_003647715.1 Candidatus Coatesiibacteriota bacterium | reverse complement strand
TGTCAATAGGTATGTGCCAGGTAGGAGAGGTATGGAAGATGAGGGGAAGGATTGCACGAAGCGAGGTTACTTGGATATCCAAATATATTGAATATACCCTTCTTGATTTCGGCATCAGAAATGAAGATGTGGAGCGGATATGCCTGGAGGCGAAGCAATATGGCTTTCTCGGTGTCTGTATTCCGCCCTCCTTTATTGGAGTGGCAAGGGATATCCTATCTGACACAGATATTCTCATTGTCTCTGTAGTCGGGTTTCCACTTGGTTCAACCACCACCAGGGTAAAAGTAATGGAGGCATCTGATTGTATTGATATGGGCGCAGATGAGGTTGATATGGTTATGAATGTAGGTGGGTTCCTGGATGGCTGTTATAAGGAAGTGGGGGAGGAGATAGCAGAGGTGGTTGGTATAATCAGCCCGCATCCCTTGAAGGTGATTGTTGAAACACCGCTATTGACTACTGAACAAAAGAAGGAAGCGGCAGAAATGGTCTCTGACTATGGAGCGAGGTTCATAAAGACCTCCACCGGCTTTCACGGTATGGCGACCAGTGCTGATGATGTTCGGCTGTTGAGGGATATATTGCCCGGTAGGGTGGGGGTGAAGGCGAGTGGTGGTATAAGGGGATTTTATAGTGCTAATGAGATGCTTTCTGCGGGTGCAGATAGGATTGGCACCTCCAGCGGTGTTATAATTGCAGAAGAGGCGTGGTATAGAAGCGAAAAAAAGGTTTTATGAACTGTTAGTAAGTGCTTATAAATTGGTTTATTGAGGAGGTGATATGATGACTTTAAAAAATGGTAGTGTGCTTTTAATCTTATTTGTTTCTTTTTCTTTCCTCTTCATAGGTTGTGGAGAGGAGGGTGGCGAGGGTCTGGTAAGCGGAACCATAACCGCACCTGATGGAGAGACGCCTGTTGCCGGCGCCACCGTTACCATAACTGATGAGGGTGGTCAGTTGGGTGTTGTTCTGCTTGAGAGGTCAACTCAGTCGCAGTCCGATGGAACATATTCATTCAGCGATATCCCTGACGGTGAATACACCGTTATGGCAGACAAGGGGCACTTCCATGGTGAGATAACCATTGAGGTTACCAATGGCAATGTTCAGGGAGATACTGATGTTGAGGTTGATATAGACCCAACTAAGGTGGCTGTAGTTCCAGGCATTTTTGATGATATTGGTGCGATATTGACCGATATGGGTATTGGATTTACAACAATATATGACTCAGACCTCGTTGACTGGGATATAGTGAGCAGTTTCTATGTAATATTCCTTAACTGTGGCAGTGATACATCGTATGCAGAGAACGAAGATGTGCAAGAGAATCTGAGGAACTTTGTGAAGGGTGGTGGTTCAATCTATGCATCAGATTGGGAATATTTGTATATTGAATACACCTGGCCGGATGCTATTGACTTCTATGGAAACGACCTTTCTGACCCATATATAGGGTCGGAACAGCATGTAGATGCGGATATACTTGACTCAGAACTATCTGACTATATGGGTAAGTCAGTTGTGGAGATATATTACAACCTCGGTTCCTGGATAGTGATTGATGCGGTTGGTGAGGGAACAACCACTCACATTCAGGGCGATATAGAAACAGATGAGGGTCCAATGGAGGATAAACCCTTGTTAGTTTCGTTTGCGGATGAGGACGGTTCGGTGGTCTATACTACATTCCACAATGAAACACAATTGACTGAGGATGCTGAGAACATACTGAAGTATTTCGTATTTGAGTTGTAGTTAAGGTAATAATTGTAAAAGAGAGGGGGAGAAACAATCTCCCCCCTCAATATTTCTAAAAAACTATGATTTCGGTATCTTCTTATAGTCCTCCTTAAATCGCTCTATGCCAATCTCTGTTAATGGGTGTTTGTAGAGTTTCTCAAATGCGGTTGGTGGCAGGGTTGCGATATCTGCTCCCATAAGCGCTGCTTCTACGAAGTGCAGAGGGTGTCTGATGCTTGCCACTATGACCTCGGTCTTCATATCGTAATTGTAGAAGATATCAACAATCTGTCCTACCAATTCCATTCCGACCGATGATATATCATCAAGTCGCCCTACGAATGGGCTTACATATCTCGCACCCGCTTTACTTGCAAGGATAGCCTGGGATGCAGAGAAGACAAGGGTCATATTGGTTGTAATGCCTGCGTCAGTCAGGCGCTTAACACCCTCAAGACCAATTTTGCCCATTGCGACCTTCATTACCAGGTTGTCTGAAATCTTGAGATATTCCTTCGCTTCCGCTACCATCTCCTTCGGGTTCTCAGAGATAATCTCCACATTAACCGGTCTGGGGTGAAGTATCTCACATATCTTCTCTACCAATTCTCTAAATGGTCTCTTCTCTCTTGAGATAATTGTCGGATTGGTAGTAACGCCATCAAGAATTCCCATGGCATCTACTTCTTTTATAGCGTCAATATTAGCAGTGTCAAGAAAAATCTTCATTATTGCCTACCTCCAGAAAATCTGTATAAATATTATTTTGCCAATGCTATCATATTAAACTTACAATTTATACATATTTTCACTAATCACTCCACTTTGTTATACTATCTTCAGACATTATGCTTAGATATTCAGCAATTATTCTCTTGATACCCGCTGTTGTCAGTGCCTCGTCTTTAATTATTGACCCCTATTCAGGCGACCTGTCGGAGTTTGTTGAAGGTGGGTTTGTGGAGCCGGGTCTTGGCGAGAAGGTCTCGGTAACGCTGGGAGGGGTTAAGATGCCTGAGGTGGAGAAGAAACCCACAGTGGAGTATAAAACCCCGTTTGCTGAGCCACTTAAGGAAGGCGAGGTGCGGTTCTGGGTGGACCCCGAGATTGGCTGGATTGAATATCGGGTGCGTGATGATGAGATATATCTCAAGACCCGGGCTGAACTTGAGTATGAGGACATCTACCTATCAGCGGATGAGGTGAACTATCAAACCGAGAAGAAGATAATAGAGGCGAAGGTTGGTGCTGAGCTCTCCGACGCCGAGGGCACTGTAGAGGGTGAGAGGATGACCTACTCGTTTGAGACCAAGAAGGGGGTGTTGTATGAAGGTAAATCAGAGATAGAGAAGGGTTTCTACAGGGGAAAGCGCCTGAAGAAGACCGGCGATAATGAATATTTTGGTAAGTCCGGAACCTTCACGACATGCGAATATTCCCAGCCACATTACCACTTCTGGTCCCCAAAGGTGAAGATATACACAAGAGATAAGGTGATTGCAAAGCCGGTTGTGATGTTCATACATAAGGTGCCAGTCCTTGCGCTCCCCTACTACATACTGAGTTTGAGGCGAGAGAGGCACTCGGGCTTTCTACAACCGTATTTCAGATATAACCCTGGCGATTATCTGGTGATAAACACTGGCTACTACTGGGCGATAAATGATTTCAGCGACGCCACCTTTATGCTTGACTATAACAGCAGAAGGGGCTGGGGTCAGAGGGTAAATATCGCTTATCTTTATGGTTCAAAGAGCGGTGTAAATTCGGTGCATCTCGCGCATTATAGAGATAGAGAAACCAATATTGAATGGTGGAAGGTCCACACCTCCCACCGCCAGGACATATCGGATGACACCACACTACTGACCCGATTGGATTTAAGGAATGATACCGCCTTTGATAGATACTTCAGCGAGGAGTTTGAGATAAGAACTCAGCAGGATTTATCATCCTTTGCCACTCTCACCACGCATAAAGGGCGTTTCTCATTTATCACCGAGGTGAGCCATACAACAAGCTTATTGCAGGAGGGCGCGGGTGCCCCTGATAACGAACTCGTCAAGAGGTCAAAGCCGTCCACTTCTGATATATTACCCCGCATCTCTCTCTCCGGACCAAGAATACCCCTATTTGGTAGTTCGTTCTATGTCAACTGGGGTCTTTCGGGCATAAACTCTTATAAGGAGAGAGAACTTACCGCAAGGTTTGTGGAGACCACAGGGGCTGTCTCGCTTCCTTTCAAGATAAAGTATCTGAGGGTGGAACCGTCGGTCAGGGGCGAGGCGCAGTTCCACTATATTGACAAGTATGGAGATTACGGTCGGCTCTTTACTACCTATAGTTTATCTAATTCTATGAGCACCAAGATATACGGTATTTTTCATCCCTTGGGCAGGGAGCTCAGGCATATTATAACTCCATCGCTATCCTACTCTTACTCACCACCTTATGATTCAAGTTGGATGCTGTCGGGCGGGACGAAGAAAGAGAGCCCAACAAGCAGGTTTGGTTTCAATCTCAACAATGCGTTTGCAGTGATGGGTGAAGATGATAGTGAGGGATTGAGGTTTATGGATATCAATAACAGCATCAGTTATGATACAGTGGAGAGAAGGTTCAGCAACCTTACATCTTCAGTTGAATTGTCGCCGAACTTCTCAAGTATGTTCTGGCTTTCATCAAGATTGTCCATGAGC
>QMNJ01000144.1 GCA_003647715.1 Candidatus Coatesiibacteriota bacterium | reverse complement strand
TGCCCACAGGGACAGGGTAGGTAACAACGAGAGTGTCTACCTTGCAATCTTCTATCCCTACAACGCTATCGCAGAGGTTGAGATAGAGGACCTCTATGGAACCACAATAGAGAGCGTATCAGCGGGAACAATTAAGGCGTTGTTCCACTAGTAATTTTCATCTGATTAGGGGACGCTACAATAATGCATACCTATTTTATGTTAGGTATACCCTCATTATGCAAAGTTGGATTTTTAAAAAATTTGAGATATAATTTATTAGAAGGGAGGTGATTTATGAAATATAACATTATATTGTTTATAATACTTACTGCATCTTTTTCATATGCTGTTCCAGGTGATACTATTGATACCTGGTGTCCATCGGGTAATAGTAATCCTAGGGGGCTGGCGAGAATTTGGGATGAGAATGCTATTTGGGTAGCAGGACCAGTAACCAATAATAATTGCACTTATGCAAAGTTAGACAACATTGACCATAGCATTCTTCAGGATTGGCAACAGTTGTCTGGTGCATACTGGTGTATGGATATTGGCTACCCTTATATGTATGATAATAAAGAAACCATAATTGTCATTGATAGCATTTCACCAAGGTTAAAGTTATATGACCCTGACGATGGTTCATATCTTGGATATATTCCTGACCCATTTGATAGTGGAATTATTGAGGGTTGTGGTTCTGATTTAGATACCAACAATGTTTATGTATCAAACTACTCGTCAACGATAATTAAGGAATGGAATGGTTCGTCGTGGGGGGATTTCACTAATTGCCCTGGGTCTCCCTGTATGGGCGTTGCTGTGGGCTGGGGTCATGTAATGGTAATAACTGCCCAGTATGATTATTCTATACATATATTCAGTATGGACGGTGACCATAAATGCGACATTGACCTGCAGAGTTGGGGAACACAATATATGGTCGGGCTATGCTGTGCTCATGAGAATATTGTTGGTGGAAATGAATCTGTCTATACTGCCGTATATTATCCAGATAATTGTATTAAAGAGATTGAGATTGAGGATATATGGGAGGGCACAGTGGCTCCATCATCAGTCGGGGGAATTAAGGCAATCTTTCACTGAATAATCTGATTTTCCTTATACAAAGTGGGACCAGATTGGAATTGGTTAACCTCAATGGTAGTTATCTGTATCTTATATTGGTATTTTACCATTATTAGTGTATAATTTATATGGGAGGTTGATTATGAAGATTATTATATCTTCAATCATATTCTTGTTTATTTCCACTGCGGTCGCATCACCAGGAGATACCATTGATATCTTCACACTCCCAGACCAACCAAATGGGGGGGTTAGAGGACTTGCTAAGGACTGGAGTGATGGCAATATCTTTGCTGCTGGACCAAGGTATGAAGACCATTGTGTATTCTGCAAGTTCCATCTTGATGACCATCACCTGGTGAAAGATTGGGAACTTCTTGCTGGTTGTTTTAGGAATGCGGATATTGGGTATCCATACCACTACAGTGGTTATAATGCTCTTGTAGTTATGGATGATTCAATCCCCAGAGTTAAACTCTTCAACTCAGCCAATGGCAATTACCTTGGATATTTAGATGACCCATTTAACCAAGAGTTTACTGAAGGTGTGGGTGCTAATCCCAACAATAATTTTCTCTATGCAACCAACAATAATTTATCGGAATGTAAAGAGTGGGATGGAACACAGTGGAGCACCTTTGCCACCTACAGTGAAAGCAATAATGCAGGTGTTGCCTATGGTTGGGGTTGTGTGTTTGTTATATTTTCACACCCCGTTTACAGGATAAAGGTATTCAATGAGAGCGGAGAATTTATTGAGGAGTATTCTCTGAACAACTGGGGAACTGGCTACATATCTGGTATATCATGTGCGCACGAAGATATAATTGGCAATAATGAATCGCTCTTCGTGTCAATCACCTACCCGTCCAACATCATAAAAGAAGTAGAGGTAGGAAACTTTTATGAGGAGGCAATTGAGAACCTATCTGTGGGTATGATAAGAGCGGTATTCCAATGAGGTTTTACATAGTTTTTGATTCCATCAAAGGAGTTTACATAATAAGGAGGGGGCGGTTTGAGTTGTTATTAAGGGAGGTGAGTATATAATGAAATTTATACTAATAATTACTTTAGTATTTCTCACATCTTCAGTTTTTTCAACCCCGGGAGATATAATAGATGTATTTACCATTGAGGGGCAGTCAATCTATGGTATCAGTGGTCTTGCCAAGGACTGGGACGATGGTCATGTATTTGCCTGTGGTGTAAGAAGCCCCAATAAATGCGAATACTGCAAGTTCGCAACCGGTGACCATTCTCTGATAAGGGACTGGCAGACCCTTGCTCAGGTCCATCAGTGCTATGATATGGGTTATCCTTATGTTTACAATGGTATTAAAACATTTGTGGTTGCTGATTTTGATGAGCCAAGATTAAAGATAGTAAATGCAGAAACCGGAGGTTTCCTGTCTTATATCATTGACCCGTTTGTGGGAATTCATAATGTTGGTATAGGAGTCAATCCAGCCAATAGTTATGTCTTCTGCACCAATGAGGGTTATAATGAGTGTAAGGTGTGGAATAAATCATCCTGGTCAAGTTTTGCTTCCTATGATGAAGGTGGAAATATGGGAGTTGCCTTTGGATGGGAACATGTCTTCATAGTGTTCAATGACCCTGTTTATAAGATAAAGGTCTTTAACATCAATGGTGAGTTCGTGGATGAATATTTACTCAACAACTGGGGAACTGGATATGTCAAGGGGCTGTCGTGTGCCAGAGAGAACATAGTGGGCGGAAATGAATCCCTCTACATATCCATATACTACCCAAACAAGGTAATAAAAGAGGTGGAGATAGGAAACTTCTCTGATGTGGCTGTTGAGAATTTATCTCTGGGTCAGGTGAAGGCGCTCTTCCACTAAAACCCATTATGAATATGAGAAACATAAAGGGGCGAGACATATCGCCCCTATTCATTTCATCTGGGTGACCAAGGTTGCTTACTCCAGTATCTTATTGTGGGTTGAATCACCACCCCACATCATCCAGCCGTCAACCTCCGGATTCTTCGTGTCTATGCAGAACAACTTGCCCGTGTCGGTAGTAAAATAGACCCTGCCCTTCCACAGTGCCGGCTGAAATCTCATCGGCTCGCCTACCTTATATTTCCACAACTCCCTGCCGTCATTGATGGAGAGGCATAGCAGGTAGCCATCAGAGGTGCAGGTGAATAGATATTCGCCCGCCACTGCAGGCGGTGCTAACAGGCGGGTCTCGTCGGTGGCTCCTTTGTATGTGTATGTCCAGCGGTTGTCTTCGCTGTCGCCCACCTGCCTGATTATCTCGTTGCCCCTTGCCTGTATTATGTCGCCCTTATACACCATCGCCCTGGAGCCCTGATACGCCCAGATGCCTGAGACAGAAAAGACACCAAGGTTGGTCATCCCCTGCTCCAGCTTCGCTGATGACGGTGCGGAGCCGAAGCCAACGCTTGCATCAAGCGACTTCTGTAATTCTGCATATGCTGTTTTTCTGTTTACCTCCGCTCTCAGGTAGTCCGCCTTTGTCTTCGCAATAAGGTCACCAGTCAGTTCGCCTGCCCTCTTGCTGATTGCACCAAGACCTTCAAATTGTATATTGCCATATTCATCCTTATCATCTGACTCCTCTCTCACGCTGGCATAGATGTTGTCCTTGTATATCAAAGGCGATGAGGTCAAAAGCATCGCTTCCTTCCATATCAGTTCACCATCTAATGCACCGAAGCAGTAGCCCGTTCCATCCAGGCAGGCGCAATACACATTGTCGCTCTCAATGATGGGTGCTGTTATGACCTCACCAACAATTGGCTGTTTCCAGTATTCATGTCCGGTCTCTATGTCCCTGCAGGTTAAGTAGTGCATACCGTCGCCACCGGGGTAAGTCATATATATTCTATCCTTATACATCGCTGGCTGTGCCATCAACGGGTCGCCCAGCCACTCGCTCCACACCTCTGTGCCGTCTTCTGCATTGAGAACATAGAGTATGCACGATTCGGTGTTGAATGCTACTCTGCCTTTATAATAGACCGCAGCGGTTGGACCATCGTCGCCTGTGTGAAACAGCCACTTATTCTCGCCGGTTCTGGCGTCAAAGGCGTAGAACTCATAACTACCGAAGCCACCGCCCAGAAATACCATGCCCTCGCCTATGGCGGGGGTAGCAAGGGGTCTTGAGCCGGGTATGACAACATACCAGCCGTCAAAACCCTCGTCGGTCTTGAACCTGTTCACCTCTATATCTATCTTCTCTGTGGATGTCCTAGCAGTGTAGTAATACTCTTCGCTGTTGATTGACTCCATTTCAAAGAGCGGGCTATCCTGGTATATGTCATCCGCTGAACCGAAGATTAATGCCGTTAGAGTTAAAATTGGTATTATGGGATTGAGAAATCTTATCATCATCTATCTCCTTTCAAAGCCATTTCTGTTAATAATATTAATATAATCATTAATTAACAATCAAAACAAG
>QMNJ01000143.1 GCA_003647715.1 Candidatus Coatesiibacteriota bacterium | reverse complement strand
TACCTGTTTATGCCAATTGGTCAATCAGAGCCACTGCGACTTCAATCGCCGCTGGTAACATCTGAGGAGATAAAAAAAGTGGTGGACTTCCTGGCGGTGAAGAGGGAACCACCACCGTTGCCGGTAGAGGAGCGGGAGGAGGAGGGTGAGGAGGCGACCGATGAGCTATATGATGATGCAGTCAATATAGTAGTGAGCGAGGGGCAGGCGTCAATATCGCTATTGCAGAGGAAATTAGGCATTGGCTATGCGAGGGCTGGTCGCCTGATTGATATGATGGAGAAGAATGGTGTTGTGGGACCATCTGAGGGGAGCAAGCCAAGGCGGGTTCTGAGGGATAAGTAAGTTATTTATATTTTTTCAAAGTTGCTTGTTCCCCATGCATGACATCTGGGGCAACCAACTGGTTCACCAATAGTAGCATCTCCAACACATTTTTCAGTAACCCAAAATGGTGCATCTTTTATGTATTGTGGTTCTTTATTATTTGAAGCGATACAGTATTTATACTCATTGAACTGAAAAATAAGTTCATTGCCCACATAACCACAGTTCTTGCATTTGTATATTGCCATTTATTTAGCGCCTATTATTAAAAAATACTGGGGAGGGAGGATTCGAACCCCCACATACGGATCCAGAGTCCGTTGTCCTGCCTTTAGACCACTCCCCAATATGCATTATTGTATAACATACTAAGATGTTGAGTTCAATGAATAATATTTGATTATACATTGATTATGAGTGTTTGTCTTTTATCTTCTGAAAAATGCTAATTTATTGAAAATATTAAATATTCAAAAATTAGTGTATAATTTTAGTAATGACAGAGAAAATCATTGGAGTTGTTGGTGGAGTGGGACCTCTTGCAAGTATCCAACTCATAAAATACATTTTTACGCAGACAGAAGCAACGAGCGACCAGGAACATTTAAGGGTTGCTATGTTATCTTTTTCTGACCTTATTCCAGATAGAACTGATTATATTATCGGTAAAGGGAGAGAAAACCCTGCGTATCAAATTGTGGAAGTTATCAAGAGATTAGCGAATATAGGAGCAAGTGTGGTTGGAATACCCTGTAATACCGCACACGCCCCTCAGATATTCAATAAGATTATTGAGGGTGTAGAAGAGAGGGATTTGAGAGTGAAGGTCTTGAATATGGTAGAAGAGGAACTAAAGTTTGTGGATATGTATTATAGTAAAGAGAGGTGCATTGGATTATTAGCCACTATGGGAACTTATAAGAGCGTGGTATATCAGAGTGTATTCGGGTCAGGGGGCTATGAGATTATTGTCCCGCCTGAATGGATGCAGAAAGAGATACACAATGCAGTTTATAATTCTAACTATGGAATAAAAGCCACTGGGACTCCTGTAAGTGATATTGCAAAGCAGAAGATATTAAGAACAATTGAGTATCTAAGAGATAAAGGTTGTAGGTGTATAATATCAGGGTGCACAGAGCTCTCACTTGCTATACGGGATAAATTTGAAGGTGTAATCTTGATTGACTCTGTGTTTGCTCTTACAAGGGCTCTGATTCGTGAAGTAAACCCCGATAAACTTAAGACCTTTAAGCCCTCTTAAAGAAGAATATGCTGGTATTCTTTGATGTTCTATTAGATATTAATTTTCTTACCTGCTCCACTGTCAATGTAATCACTTTTATATTCTTCTTTGAACAACTCCCGACAGCGGTTACCTGAGCAATGAGAGGGAGCAACCTTCTCTACATCCAGTTCCCTGAATGATTCTATTATGCCTTTTAGTTTTCTATCAGAGGCAGAACCTAAATGAAAACCGCCCATAACAAGATATATATTTCTACCAGGAACTATTTCTTTAGCCCTTTTCACAATCTCAACAATTCCAGGGTGTGCACAACCGGTAATTACCACTATACCCTTCTCTGTATTCAGAATAAGCGATTGTTCATTTATCGTCTCTCCCATTTCACCCGTTGTATAGATATCCCTGAATATCTCGCCTGCTTCGCTGATAACCACATATTCAGCACCAAGAGATATAATACCACCCTTAATTGAATCCGGAAATGAGGCAGGGATATATACCTTGACATTGCTGTTTTTCTTTAGAAATCCTTCAAGACCTCCAATATGGTCTCCATGTATGTGGGAGATAACGACAATATCTATATCAACTGGATTGATGTTCATCTTCTCCATATTTGATAATAGCGTATTACTATCGCCACCGGTGTCAAACAGAATATCAATATCCGGAGTGTTGATTACACAACCAAATCCCCAGGCGGTCTTCAGTTCTGGGTTTATCTGATAGTTGTCATAGACGATAGTTATGGATGTCTTGCCTTCGGTTGTTGGTTTATCTTTTGCTTCTTCTGACTTACTTGAGCAAGTAAGGCAGAGTAATAGTAATGCAAATAAGAATGCAAGTTTGTGATACATATTTTCCTTATCACAATGAGGTTTATCTTCTATACTGTATATAATATCACAAGTAATTCTATAATGTGATTAAGGGGACTGTAGGTGATTTTGTTAGCATGATAAATGGTTTTCTTTTTGCAATAGGTTTAGTCAATACCTCCGTGTAAATATGTTACCTCTCCAGTGCCTTGAAGAAAGCGGGCCAGAAGGGGTCCACCTCTGGGTGTTCAAGTTTCTTCTCTTCTCCACCCTCAATGAGAACCATGCCCTCTTCTGGATGGGTGAGCTCACCGACGATGGAGGCGGGAATACCCTTTTCCGAGAGCACCTTCACTATCTCGTCTGCTTTGTGAGCCCTTGCAGAGATAATCAGCGTCCCCTCGCTGATAGATGAATAAGGGTCTATATTGAACAGTTCACATATCTCGGGTATGCAATCCTCCACCACAATCTGCTCCTTTTCTACTCTTACCCCCAGATTTGACGACTGGGCAAGTTCATACAATCCACCCCAGATGCCACACTCTGTTGCATCGTGCATGGCACTCACGCCCTCGTCCCTAACCCCGACAGTTACTGCGGTCAGTGCGTCTTCTACAACCGACATCTTCCAGAATATATCCTCAGCTTTCTTTGCGAATTCCTCACCTAATGTTTCCCTGATTCTTTCGGGGAGTGATGTAGCGAATATACCCACTGCTTCTATAGCAGGTCCCTTGGTTATGATGATTTTGTCGCCTGCCCTTGCGAAAGCCGGTGTCACATATTCATCTTTTCCACCCACACAGATTACCGTTGCTCCTCCAACCATTGGATAATGGCAGTTCTCATACCTTCCAGTGTGTCCACAAACGATAGAGACACCGAGTCGTTCGCACTCTTTATGTATTGTCTCCCACACAATCTCAAGTTGCTGTCTCGTCATCTCCAGGGGGAGATTGAGGTCTATGGAGAGATAGGATGGAGCAAGCCCGCTGGTTACCGCATCTGAGAGCAGAATGTGGATGGCGAACCACGCCGACCTCTCCCAGCCATATTCTGGAACTATGAACACAGGGTCTGTTGTCATTGCCACCGCTCTGTTTCCTATCTCTACTATGCCAACATCAATACCATGATAGGGTCCAACGATTACCTTGTTGCTTTTAGCTCCAAGTCGTGGGTATATAAGTTCATTAAACACATCCTGGGAAATCTTACCTATATCTGGCAGTTCTGTCATACTACCTCCTGTTATTTTTATATCTTTAAGGTCTGTGTATATCTTTGTGCAATATCACACATATCCTTTACAACCCTAATGGGGTCTTCTCCAATAATATATGACAGGTCTTCTTTACCCACACCTCCAAACTCAAAGATTATCTTTGGCAATTTTCCTTCTGTTATTTCAAATGCCTTGTCCACCTTCCATCTGGCTGAGGCACCCTCAACATCTTTTATTTCATCTGGCTCATCAGTTCTGTCTATTGGACAGACAACCCACCCATTTTTACTTGCGTAACGCTTAAGTAAACGGACAATTTCAGGGGAGTAAATAAAATTTATTCCAGCACGGATAGATGGTTCCCTCTTCATTACCTCTATAATGAGCCGTGCCATGTGGCTTGAGGCACCAAATCTTATCCTCCCGGAAGCATGGGGAATGTTGTTCACTACTGTAATCCTACCGTCTATTGCCAGAACATCGTCCGGGGTCTTTGCGCCTTTCTTCGCATAGACGAGATTGCTTCTGACCTCTGGGATTAGTGTGGCGAATTCACGGCAGTTCTCAAGGTGCTCCATTGCCTTATACATCTTCGCATAGAGTTCAAAGTCCTCTATCTCAATCATATCAGTGTTACCTCCGATTGTAATGATTCCTTTTCAAGACATAATAACATGTATTCCGTATTCAAGAAATGACATTATCTAATTTTATCCATTTATTTATGTGGAATTAATTCATCAAGAACTTCTTTGATTGTATCCCAACTATATCCTTTTCTATATAGAAACTGTGCCAGTTTCTCCCTCTTTTCTTTACCATCGTATCTAACATATCTCTTTATTCCCGCGTCAGCCGCCTTTCTCGCCAGCCCGTCTTCGTCTTCTATCTCGTTGAGGGTGCTCTCAATC
>QMNJ01000142.1 GCA_003647715.1 Candidatus Coatesiibacteriota bacterium | reverse complement strand
TACATAACTTTAATGGAAGTAACCCTATGAAACCTATTCCAAAGTATATCAGGAAAAATAAATTCTGACCTATTACTGTTGCAATTGGATATTCTTCAAGTCCTTTTTCGTATATTTTCTTCATACACATTATTTCACCTCCATTTTTTAAATATATACCAACAACCTCCAGATTACACCTAACATATTGCGGATAAAAGAAGTTGCCGAAGGCAATTTGGGGAAATCTTTGCTTCCACTTTTATCCTCTGATATCGGTGTATCGGCTTCGCCGAGACCAAGCACCAAAGGTGCGAAGAGTTGTAAACCCATCATTTTCTCAATCCTTTCTATATTAAATTATTCATCTCTTCTCCTCCACTCTCTCAATTTCATCATATATATGCCTTAAAGAATTTTCAAGTGGGTAACCTCAAATTATTATGAATGAAAAATCTCCAAATTACTATTCCCCTCCCCTAATCCTCCTCCACCCGTTCTATCCTTGCACCTATACCTGCTAATTTCACCTCAATTCGCTCATATCCCCTGTCTATATGGTAGATTCGCCTGATGTGGGTCTCACCCTCGGCGACCAGACCCGCCAGAACAAGCGCAGCACTCGCTCTCAAATCGCTTGCCATCACCACCGCACCGGTCAACTTCTCAACACCCGTTATCACCGCCACCGCATCCTCCCGTCTTATATCTGCCCCCATCCTCGCCAACTCCTGCACATGCATAAAACGGTCAGGGTATATCTTTTCAGTTATAATTGATGTGCCTTCACCGATTGAGAGGTATGCAGTGAACTGCGCCTGCATGTCTGTGGGAAAGCCCGGGTAGGGTGCGGTTGTAATATTTACCGGTGACGGTCTTGGATGCCCCTTAACAATCACTGAGCCATCGCTTACCTTCAGTTTACATCCCGTCTCGCTCAACCTGGCAAGCACCGGTTTCAGGTTCTCTGCAACATCTCCCACTACCTCAACCTCACTGCCTGCCATTGCACCTGCAACAATATATGTGCCTGCCTCAATATAGTCGGTCATCACAGAGAACTCGGCACCTTTAAGTTTATTCACACCTCTTACTCTTATGGTGCCTGTGCCCTCTCCCTCAATGTCGGCGCCCATCGCCCTCAGAAACTTCACCTGCTCAACCGTCTCTGGCTCCTTCGCTGAATCGTATATCACCGTCTCTCCCTCAGCAAGGGCTGCTACCGTCATCACATTGGAGGTGGCACCCCTGCTGGGACCATGTGCTCCAGCAAGGTATATCTCAGTGCCCTTCAGACGCTCTGCGTGGGCATTGACATAGCCATGCTCAACGGTGACATCAGCCCCCAGCGCCTCTATGCCCTTTATGTGCAGGTCAATAGGGCGGGGACCAAAAGCACACCCACCGGGCAGAGAAACCTTAGCCCTCTTGAAGCGGGCGAGTAGTGGACCAAGAACGCAGACGCTTGCACGCATCCGCCTTACTATATCGTAGGGTGCCTCGTATGACGATAGGTCTGACGGGTCAATCCTCAAAGTGTGGTCTGCTACCCATTCTGTCCTGACACCCAGATAGTGTAGAAGTTCTCTCATCGTCTCTATGTCTGTCAGTCGTGGGCAGTTGTGAATAACACTGGGACTCTCGGCAAGAATTGCTGTTGCAAGTATAGGAAGCGCTGAATTCTTAGAGCCGGATGGCTCAATCTTCCCGTAAAGTTGACGACCACCCTCAATGATAAATTTCTCCATAACCTAAAGTCCACCTGATTATATGTTTAAATATGCTACAGAGTATATAAATAACATAATTTCACAATATTACTAAGTTATAACTTATAAGTCAAAATCACTTAAACATCTGAATACATATAGTCAGGTGAAAATACTACCCGGTATATGTATATAAATCCTGTTATCAACGAAGCACACGCAATAGCATAGTTTATCAACAAAATATTATTTGAGATATTGGTAATTATAACATTTGTAAATCTTACTAAAACACTGAGATACTTCTCTATGTTGACAGATATGGTATAGTTTATAAGGTTATTCAACCAGACGATAGAGTTGGCAAATATCTCTGGTCTCAATAACACAATAATACCAAAGAGCACCATCACCCCGGCAAGTGCTAATCCGAGAACATAACTTAAACCAAAGGAGAAGACACCTCTCGCCTCTGATAGATAAATAGAGGTCATGACACGCCCGGTGAAGCCCTCTTTCGGTGAATTGATAAGGTGAGACATAGCAACACCCTCAAATTTCTCCATCGCTTTCAACAGCACTCTACACGATTTGCACTCTGAGATATGCATCTTAAACTCACGCCTCTCTTCATCATTGAGGTCGTCAAACCTCGCTATCATCTCCTCATATCTATCACACTTACTCATAGAATCCTCCTCTCTTAATCTTATCAAGCAGAAGTTTCTTCGCCCTATGGATATTGGTCTTCACAGTGCCAAGAGGTAAACCCATTACCTCTGCGGTCTCCTCATATGACCTCTGCATGATGTAGTATAGATATAAAACCTCTCTATATCTCTCCGGTAGGGTGTCAATAAGCCCTTTCACTCTTTCTACCATATCCACCCTCTCAACCTCATCAGACAGGTCAACGCCTTTATCAACGACCTCCGGGAAGTCATCATCATCTATGGAGACCGCCCGACGCCTCTTCCTCCTCCTGAGCATATCTATGGCTCTGTTGTATGCAATTCTATATATCCAGGTTGATAACTTTGCCCTCCCGTCAAACTTATGTATATTCTCATATGCCGCTACAAATGTCTCCTGAGCACAGTCCTCCGCCTCCTGCTCGCTCTTGAGAATTCCTATGGCTATGGAGAACACCATGTTCTTGCAATCATCTACTATCTGTTCAAACGCCCTTTCATCACCGGAGATTACTCTGTTGATGAGTGCGACATCACTTTTATACACCTCGTCCTTCTTATCTGTAAAAGCAAAACCACCGACCATCAGAACACCGCTCACACTAAATATAAGATGAATTGAGATAAAATAAAGTTTCATTTTTTTGAAACACTGTTGAGACCTACAACATCTAACAGTTAAAAGGAGGATAAGAATATGGAGGGCATATTAGCAATGATGATACCAATAGCAGCAATTGTATTGGGAATAGGTCTTGGATTCTATGGGGCATATCTCAGACACAGGGCTTATGTAGAGAGAAAAAATCTTATTGAGAAGGCGATAGAGAAGGGTTTGGACCCGAAGGATTTGATTAAGGAACTGGGAGAAATGAAGATAGACCATAACTGGGGTCACAGGACGTATGAACCAGCAAGATACCTGAAGACAGCACTCATACTTATGGGTGTAGGCATAGGTCTTGCCTTACCATTATACTTCGCTGTTGACCCTGATGTTGCCTGGTGGAGTGCATTGCCTTTCTTCATCGGACTTGCCCATCTCATATATTACTTTCTCATCCGTAACAGAAAGAAACCCCGACCAGAATAGACCTCACGGGTGATAGTTATAAGAGCGCCCTGAAATAATCAGGGCGTTTTCAATTATGCAATCTGTTTTGTTATAATCAATCATAAGGAGAGGTGCCGGAGCGGTTGAACGGGGCGGTCTCGAAAACCGTTGAGGGCTTGTCCCTCCGGGGGTTCGAATCCCCCCCTCTCCGCTTTTACTATTTGATATAATGAGTAATAAATGGAGAGGTGTCCGAGCGGACTAAGGAGCACGCCTGGAGAGCGTGTGAGGTGTATCTCACCTCCGTGGGTTCGAATCCCACCCTCTCCGATAATTTTTATTACTCATAAATCTTTCTCTTATAACCTCAATTGAACAAAAATTATCCACAGTTTTTCAACACTGTTCAAAACTTATTTGTTTTTCAATAACTTATACACCCCTCTTGCCAGAACAAATCCAGACCAACAATGTAAGTCGCTAACCATTTCAGACCCTACCAATCGTGAATAAGTCGCTACAAATTTGCACTTACAACTCCGATTACTATTGACATTGCCTTCATACTTCATATAATTTGTGATTAAAATAAGGAGGCGAGATGTTATGGCTACAGAACCATTAGAGATACTTAAGGGAAGGTTATCAGAAGGGGACTATAAGAAGTTAGAAAAGATTGATAACCCAAAATTGTATCAGTTTATTGCTAAGTATGTAGAACTATGCAACCCTGAAAAGATATTTGTAAGTGCCAGCACAGATGAGGACATCAGGTATATCAGAGAGAAAGCGATAGAGAACGGCGAGGAGAGCAAACTTGCTACTGAGGGACACACAGTCCACTTTGACAATTACTATGACCAGGGGAGGGATAAGGAGCATACATGTATACTGGTTCCAGAGGGCGTTGACCTTGGAGAAGCGATAAAGACGAAGCAAAGGGAAGGGGCACTTAAAGAGATTCACGAGATAATGAAGAATATAATGGTTGGCAAAGAACTCTATATATGCTTCTTCTGTCTCGGACCGTGCGGTTCTGAATTCTCAATCCCTGCAGTTCAACTAACCGATTCAAGCTATGTTGCACACAGTGATAATATT
>QMNJ01000141.1 GCA_003647715.1 Candidatus Coatesiibacteriota bacterium | reverse complement strand
GTTCTTTCTGGCTGTAAGGAGAGCCAGATATGGGTCAGTGTTGAGACCAATTTCAATACGATGGAGACGCCACACTTCACCATATACTCCAGTGTTAAGCCGGAGGATATAGAAGTTGATGTATTTAAGTTCCACCGTGTTGATGTAAGCAATTTCATAGATATATACTCCCACCAGAAGTCGGTCTATGATGTGGATTTCTCAACACTTGAGAAAGCCCCTGATGTGAGCTTCACATCCGAGATAACAGAAGAGTATGGGGGATACCACACTATAAGTGTGACATTTGATGACACTCTTGATGCAGGTTTCTACCTTGTAAGGGCATCAATGGCTGGTAAGGTCGGCTATGGACTTATGGAGGTGACCGACACCAGGTTGATGGTGAGCTGGACAGGTGATGATTACATTATCAGCACGACAAATGCAATTGACAATACCGCAATATCAGGTCTCAATATTTATGCCTATTACCCTTGGAACGAGAAAGAGCCAGAACTTCTGGGCAAGACGGACGAGAGTGGTCATCTGCGTGTGAAGTATCAGGTGCCTGTAGAAGAGGAGGACTACTCTGGTTACTTCTATATCTATACAGAAGCAGAGACAGGACCCGCATTCTGCTATGTCTATGAGTATTATTATTATACAGATAAGAGCTACACCGCAGGTCATATCTACACCGATAGACCTATATACCGCCCCGACCAGGATGTGAACTTCAAGATATACGCAAGAGATATAGTAGATGGTAGACCCATAAATATACCTGGAAGAGAATTGTCCTGCGTTGTTAGAAATCCACAGGGAGATGAGATATTCAAGGAGGATATAACCCTAAGCGACTTCGGAACCGCTCACGGGGGCTTCCATCTGGATGAGGATGCACCGCTTGGTTACTATTATATTGAGGCGATGATAGGCGACTACTACTTCTCCACCAGTTTTGAGGTGCAGGAATATAGAAAGCCGGAGTTCATCGTGGAGGCGATACCAGATAAGCCCTATTACTTGACCGGCGATACAGTGAATATATCTGTTGATGCAGAATACTACTTTGGTGGCGTGGTGAAGGGTGCTGAGGTGAACTGGAATGCCTATGATTACTACAATTATGAAGATATTGAAAAGGGCAGTGGGGTAACAACCGATGACGGTAAGTTTGAGATATCATTCAGGGCGCCCGAGTATGAGGACTACAATTACTACACACAGGTCAATATAGAGATAACCGACCAGAGCCGACGAATGGTCACCACCCAGGTTCCCATCAATGTATATTACTATGATATAAATCTCTCTGTCTATACCGATAGATATTTGGTGGAGATTGGTGATGAGGTCGGTTTAGTAGTCAATGTATCAGACCTTGAAGGAAATCCCATACCAAAAGATGTCCTGATAAAGGTTGAGCAGGAGATATACAATGAGGATGAAAATACATGGGAATATATACAGGTGCTGGAGGACGAGGTCTCAGTAGGCAAGGCAGGCAAGGTCATCTATGATTTTGAGCCGGAGGAGGCGGGCTACTACAGAGTGCTTGCGGAGACGTATGACTCCCGGGGACATAAGGTAGATTCGTATTCATATTTCTGGGTAACTGGCGGTGAGTATGCCTACTGGTGGTGGTATCAGCGTGGTATTGATGCCATCATACTTGATAAGGAGGAGTATGAGGTCGGTGATACCGCACTTGTCCAGATAAATGTAGAGCCGGAGTTCACAATGGCAGATATTATCATAAGTGGTGCAAAGATATATGATGTCTATCATATCCCGGTGGAGAACCATCAGGCAAGTTTGGAAATACCCATAAAGGAGAAGTATTATCCCAATATATCAGTCGCCCTTATCTACCCCAATGAGGATGAATATTATGGTTACTATTATGATTACAGGACTATAACAGTGAAGGATGAGACGAAGGAACTCAAGGTTAACCTGTCTATGAACAAGGATGAATACAGACCCGGGGAGGAGGCGAAGTTCACGGTTAAAGCCACTGACTATGAGGGCAATCCCGAGATTGCGGATGTGTGCGTGGCAATGGTTGATGAGGCGCTCTATGCCATAAGTGAGGAGGACAAGACCAACCTCATAGATGTCTTTTATCCTTATGTCTATAGCTATCTAGAGGTATCCTCCTCTAAGGAGTTCTACTTTGAGGCGGGGGGTATTGAGGAGGATGTTCTGAAGGACAAGACGATCGCATTTGGTCTTGGCGGAGGTGCAGGCGGATTAGAGGGCGAGGAGAGAGCTCTTGAGGCGCCATCCGCCGCTGAGAAGATGTTGAGGAAGGCGGGGGAAGAGGCGGAGGTCTATGAGCAACCTCGTGTCAGGAGGGAGTTCAAGGACACCGGATACTGGGTTCCAATGGTGGTCACCTCCGCCGGTGGAGTAGCAAACATCACCTTCACGATGCCTGATAATCTCACAACATGGAGAACCACTGTAAGAGGCATCACCAAGGACACACTAACAGGCGAGACCAGAGAGAAGGTGATAACGACCAAGAAGCTCATTGTGCGCCTTATCACCCCCAGAACCTTTACCCAGAACGATGAGGTGGTGGTCAGTGCGGTGGTCACCAACTACCTTCCTGTCTCAAGGCAGGTCAAGGTCTATATTGAAGGCGACCGGGTGAGGTTTCTTGATGATATTACCAGATATGTGACTGTAGGTGCGGGAGACACAGTAAGGGTTGACTGGAGGACAAAGGTGCTTGGTACTGGTGAGTCAACGCTTACCGCCTATGCCTTGACAGACATAGAATCCGACGCCATGGAGGTTAAAGTGCCTATAACTCCGCACGGTCTTAAGACAGTTGCCACTAACACCGTTGTAGCAGTTGACGGCACCTCTCAACTAGTATTCAATATACCCGCAGATGTCCGCCTTGATTCCACAACCGTCCGCCTGGACTTCGCCCCATCTATAGCATCTGCCGCATTTAACGCACTTGAGTATCTTGCTGGCTATCCATATGGTTGTGTAGAGCAGACCATGAGTATGTTTTTACCCGATGTATATTTAGTCCAAATATTACAGAAGACCGGTCTTAAGATTGAAAGCCCGATAATTGATGAACTGCCGAAGATGATAGATGATGGTCTTACACGGCTATACGATATGCAACACGATGACGGTGGCTGGGGCTGGTGGAAGGAGGACAGAAGCGACCCATATATGACCTCGTATGTCCTCTATGGTCTCGCAACAGCAATGGATGCGGATATATATGTAAGGCAGGATGTGCTTGCAGAAGGCGTTGACGCACTCAAGAATATGATGGATGAGGTTAATGACCCTGCTACCATCTGCTATATGCTCTATGCTATCTCGTATGCTCCGGATGTGGAGACCGCATTTATCTATGAGACGGTTGATAACAAGAACCTTATGGATGAGTTTGACGAACTAAATTCTTATGCCCTGGCGTGCCTGGGAACCGCTCTGGTGAGAAGTGAGTTACATGACAGCGCACTTATAGTTGCGAATGAACTGAAGGAGAGAGCAATTGACCAGTATGGCTTCGTGCACTGGGACAGCAGGTCCATAAGGGGCGGGTGGTATGATAGCAGAACCGAGGCGACAGCATATGCGCTCCGCTTCTTCATAGAGATGGGCGAGGAGGAGGACTGGCTCAAGCGCATTGCTATGTGGCTTGTGAATAACAGGCGAGGTTATTACTGGTATTCAACCAAGGATACCTCCGCATGCGTGATGGCACTTGCCGATTATGTTGACTATACCGGCGAGTTTGAAGCGAACTACACAGCCACCGTCTCCTTGAACGGTGAGGAGATTGACTCGTTCGCCATAACCAGAGACGACCTGCTCTCAGGAGGCAGGTTGATGAGGTTTGCAGGCGATAAGTTGAAGAAGGGTGATAATAAGGTGGTAGTCAACCTGACCGGTGAGGGACGACTCTACTCATCATATCAGTTAACATATTACACCCCGGGTGAGAACATTAAGGCGGTGGACAATGGAATCGTTGTAGAGAGGACCTATGTGAAGGATGAGGAGATGGGCTTTGAACACTCAACGATGGAGGGCGAGAAGTTCACCTGCTATCTTACTATGAAGGTCAGTGAACCGGTTGATTATGTGATGTTGGAGGACTTTCTGCCGGCTGGCTGTGAGTTTGAGGAGGACATTGAGTTCCAGCGTGGATATCTCTATGGCTGGGGCGACAACTATTCGTATTACTACTGGTATCTGCCCTACACCTTTGAGGCGAGGGATGACAGGGCGGTATTCTTTTTCACTCACCTTAACGAGGGCGAATACAGGTTCGCCTATAAGTTGAGGGCGGAGACGCCGGGTGTATTCCACACCATGCCTGCGGTCGCCTATGCAATGTATTCTCCCGACTTCGGCGGTTCATCTAATGAGGTCCACCTTAAGATAGCGAAGAAGCGCGCTGATTAGGTTATCATAAGCTTATATTTAAGGGGGGCGTATTATACGCCCCCTTTGTTGGATAATAATTTTATGGTTTATAAACAGAATAATTATTGAAGGTATCTATTAG
>QMNJ01000140.1 GCA_003647715.1 Candidatus Coatesiibacteriota bacterium | reverse complement strand
TTTTATTCCTATATTGAAAGGCGGGTCTGCGAATACTAAATCCACTGATTCATCAGGTAATGTTTTCATTATTTCTATGCAGTCCCCTAAATATACTTTGTTTGCTTCCATTCTTATTCTCTCATTTCAAACAATTGACATGGTTTTATCTTGAATTGTAATTTTGTAGGGTCTGGCGTTCCACCCTTTCGTTGCATTGTTATCTTTCCTACATATAAACTTCCTCTTGGTGAAATGCGAACTTCACCACCACCAAAGAAATTCATTGCAATGTTAATGTCTTTAAGTATCCAGGTAGTTGTATTGTTTTCCCTATTTAATCTTGTTACTAACATCCAATCGGCAGATAATCCACCTCTTCCCCTAATTATATCACCAATTATAATAATTCTGTTTTTATCAAAAAAACTAATAATTTTATTTTGTATATTTTCTGGCATTTCGTTCAAGAATAAGCGTCTTTTGTCTTTAAATTTCTTAATACCTGTTTTTCTTGAATATTTTTCAGGTTTCAATTCTCCTGTAAAGAGTTTAAGCCAAAATGCAATTTCATCATCAAAATTCCACATTTCTTGATAGTCATCAATAGTTCTCTTGTCAATTTGATTATAATCAGCGTTTGAATTTGCTTTTTTTAGAGATAGATTTTCAATTTTAAGTATTTCCCCAATCTTTATGATAATTCTTATTTGAGCATCCGCTTTTTTGAATCTCACAAACTGTTCATAATCTTCTCTATTAATTCCAAACTTACTTAAATCACTTTTCTTTATCTTGGTAGGAACTTGAATTGCTTTTACAGAGAAAAGTTTCTTAATGTCGTATCCCATTATTTTAAGCCATTCCTGTGCTTCTTTATCCCTTTTCCAGGAATTAAACTTTCTACAGATTACCTTTTCGTTTGCAAATCCGCCTTTTGCTGTTTTTGAACCCAGGTCTGCCCTATTCATATTTTACCCTTTTATCAAATTTACTATGTTTTTTCATAGACCTGCTTGCGTTCTCTATCTGCTCCTCAAGCCCTTCTCTTTCAATGTATCCTATCATCTCTATTGCCTCTTTTGTTGCCTTTACATCGTGAACCCTGACAATGTCTGCTCCCTTCATTATTGAGTAGATGGCACAGGCAACTGATGGCATCAAACGCTCCTCCATCTCAAGACCTAATGACATCTTTATAAAACGCTTTCTGGAGGCACCCACAAGAATAGGTCTTCCAAGCCCCTTGAATGTGCCGATATTATATAAAAGCGCCAGATTGTCCCTCAGTCGCTTACCGAAACCAATGCCAAAATCAACCACAGTGGATTCAAAGTCAATCCCTGCCTGAACCGCAAACTCAAGTCGCTCCCGAAGAAAATCATATATCTCACCTACCACATCCTCATATTGCGGGGACTTCTGCATATCCTTCGGCGTGGTCAGAGAGTGCATAAGGATGTATCCTACACCTGAATCTGAGACCGTCTTTACAAGTAATTCATCCCACCTCAATGCACTTACATCATTTATTATGTGTGCTCCTGCGTTTATTGCCTTATCTGCGACCTTACCCCTATATGTGTCCACGCTTATTAATGCACCGAGTTTCACCGCCTCTCTTACAGCAGGCAGAACCCTTCTCAATTCCTCTTCCTCCGGTATGGGTTCTGAGCCGGGTCTGGTTGACATTCCACCGATGTCAATGATATGAGCACCTTCCTCAAGCATCTCCTCCAGGCGTTTAAGCGCTTTCTTCTCATCAAAAAACTTACCCCCATCAAAGAAGGAGTCGGGTGTAATATTCAAAATTCCCATTATAAATGGTTCTTCAATGTTCAGAACTCTGCCTTTAATCTTCCATCTCTTCTCGTTGCTATACCTCTCCATCCGGTTCTTTAGTTCTATTGATAGGGTATCAAGTCCAAATGGTTGATTCTCCAACCTTTCACATAGCGATGCTATCTTTCTACTGTCACCAAGGATAATAATCGGCATTGAGGGAGGTTTGCATTGAATGGCACTTCTGGGGATGACCGCGTCGCCTCCGATTGCCAGCATCTCTTCCTTAATGATTAATACCGCCTGTGGTGATAGGTCTTCAATAAGTATTCTATTATACCTGAACTTTGGTGCCATCTTCCTGATGCCACCTTCATCAACCCCCATTGCCTTCTGTATCTCTTTGGCTGTTTGCTCATCCATATCATCAAGAAACCTTAACCTCACTTCAAATAAACCTCCTGTTTAGTATATTATCCATCCGTAATTGCAATACTTTCGTTTGTAAATAGATGTATTATCTTAAGTAGTTTTTGAAGGTCTATCACAGTTCTTTGGCAATATCCATATGGTCTTTCAATAAGAACACCATATACCATAAGTGGAAGGGTGTCTAATATGCCTGATGTCATATCGCGCTCACAGGCAGAAGCGATGACCAGTTTAGGTATTGCACCCTTCACTGCCTCTCTTGCCTGACTACCTCCAGGGACTACCGAAATTCTATATTCGCCACCTATCTTATCTCTTATGTCCTTGAATATGCACTTTCCACATCTGTGGCAGAGTTCTATACTTTTAGTAATTCTGAAGTTGCAGTCATCGTTCTGAAGACAGTGGGGTAATAGGATTAGGATATCGTCTTGTTTGAATTTCTTTGCTCTGTTTAACACAAGAATATTGTTGAGGTGGACGAATGATACCTGAATATTCTCTAAATCAAAGCCAAATAACCTGTATATGAACTCAATTGTAAGTTGGAGTATCTTTAAGACCTTCGCTTCTGTGTGCCTGCTTGAAATTATAATTCCTTTGGCTAAGAGATATATGAATATATACGATATTAGAGGCAATAGTAAGAAGAGATATACAATAATTGCGAGAAGTATACTTAATATGTTGGTGTGGATGAACATTATGATGAGGGCTGAAAGAGTAGCACCAGCCATTGATGTGATAAAGACCAATGTGAATCCCGTGGTGAGGGTTTTATTTGCACCTAAAAACTCGGATTGTTTGAGGTGTTCAATCTCTTTATTAAAGTGTGAACCAACCATTAATGGTTGTAGTCCCATATTGTCTGATATTAACAATAATGAAAGTTATTTAACAATACTATAGTATTTCAATAGAATCTCTGTCCAGATTTTATCTGCCTTCCCTGTAGGAGTTGGTAGGGGGTCATAATTCTCTTACCGGCAATCTGCAACTCTGTAACGAGGATTGGTCTTGCACCTGTAGATACAAGGGCACCTTCTTTCGTAATATTCAGTATTTCACCTGGCTCACCAGATTTCTCCGCATCTGATAATCTTGATTTGACAATCTTTACCAAAGTATCATCTAAATAGGTAAAAGCCAGTGGTTTTGGAGATAATCCCCTTATAAGATTGTGGATAATACCATCTGTTTCTTCCCAGTTTATCTTACAATGCTCTTTAAGTATCTTTGGTGCGTAGGATACCCTTTCAATCTCCTGGGGTCTTGGTTTTATCCTACCTTTGAAGTGACCAATAATGGTAGATGGCAGGATATCGGCACCTATATGAGACAATCTGTTATGTAGCATCTCTGCGTTTTCATCGGCTGAGATGTTGGTCTCACATTGTAGGAGAATCTCGCCGGCGTCTATCTTCTCACTCATAAGCATTGTAGTGACGCCGGTTTTCTTATAACCCCTGATTATTGCCCAGTTTATTGGGGCGGCGCCTCTGAGTTCAGGAAGTAGCGATGCGTGTAGATTTATAGAACCCTTCTTGGGCAGTGATAGAACTTCGGTTGATAGTTTTTCTCCATAGGCAACCACGACAATGTAGTCGGGTCTTATTGATTTTATTCTTTGAATTGTTTCATCATCGTTTATGCTTGGTGGTTGGAGTATATCAATCCCAAGGTTTCCCGCTTCAATCTTTATGGGCGGTGGTAGTATCTCAAGTCCTCTGCCCTTTGGTTTATCCTCCCTCGTTATAACCAATTTTATATCTACATCTCTACTCTCTTTAAGTGCTCTCAGGGAGGGGATTCCGAAATCACTTGTCCCTACGAATACAATCTTTATGTTCATTGATTACCCTTTGTTGCTAACCTTCAGCAATTCATTCAGTTTACTATCAATGGCTTTTCTTGTGTGCTTTGACATCCTGTCTATGAACAGAATGCCGTTTAGGTGGTCAACCTCATGTTGTAATATTCTCGCATTTAGTTCTTCATAACTACCCGATACAGGTTCACCAGAGATGTTGAATGCCTCAACTTCGGTAAATTTTCTCCTTGGTATCTCGGCGAATATCTCAGGAAAAGACAGGCACCCCTCCTCCATAACGAGATTTTCACCACTTATGGTGAGGGTGGGATTTATGAGGACGGAGTAGTCATTATCAATTTCTGCACCTTCTACTGGGAATTTTACAACAATTACTCTTTTAGAGATACCAACCTGTGGTGCTGCAAGACCCAGCCCTGTAGCATAATCAAGAGTTTCTACCATAT
This sequence comes from Candidatus Coatesiibacteriota bacterium, assembly GCA_003647715.1. GTDB lineage: Bacteria > RBG-13-66-14 > B26-G2 > B26-G2 > B26-G2 > B26-G2. The sequence continues at coordinate 103 of QMNJ01000140.1, read as the reverse complement.
TATGAGCGAGGTCTTTTATCTCACCATTGAATTCGCATACCTCTCCCGCAAATTCTCTTAATACTGGGTTGCCATATATAACAATTTTGAATATCATAATAAA
>QMNJ01000139.1 GCA_003647715.1 Candidatus Coatesiibacteriota bacterium | reverse complement strand
GGTGCGTTCATAGGTGACGGGGCGGTGATAGAGGAGGAGGCGATGATTGAGGCGGGGGTGAAGATATGGCCCAGGGTGGTAATACCTGCGGGTGTAGTGGTGTCAGAGGATGTTATAGTTTGAACTGTGTTAACCGTTATTATTTATTACTAAATCTGCATGTGCTATTATTAATGATTTATTTTAAGTCGGTTTAGCAAAGGGGATTTATTTGAAAGGAGAATTTATTAATGAAGAGGAATCTGCAAGTATCAGATAGGGTAAGTAAGATTTCTAAGTCCGCTATACACGAGATGACGAGGTTATCAAAAGAGGTTGAGGATGTGGCATTTCTATCGTGGGCAAGACCGACATCTGATACACCTGAGCATATAAAAGAGGCAGGTATAAAGGCGATAAGAGATGGGTTGGTCGGAGGTTATTCTGAGACGGGGGGATTGCCTGAACTGCGAGATGAGATTGCGGTAAAACTCAGAAGGGATAACCACATTGATGCCACACCAGAGGAAGTGATTGTAACGGTTGGTGCAATTGAGGGTCTCTCTTCCGCAGTTATGGCGGTCATAGACCCTGGTGATGAGGTAATCCTTCCATCACCGACATATTCCACCCATATTCGCCAGGTTGTCATTGCTTCTGGCAAGCCAGTTCTCGTCCCCACGATTGAGGAGGAGGGTTTTATCCTGGATATTGATGCCATAAAGGATGCGATAACACCGAGGACAAAGGCGATATTATATTGTTCGCCATCAAACCCAGCCGGGGCTGTCTTCTCGGAGGAGCAACTTCGCCAGTTAGCAGAGATTGCACTTGAGCATAATCTGATGGTTATCACTGACGAGGCGTATGAGTATTTCACCTTTGATGACCACAGACATTTCAGTATAGCTTCAATCAAAGAGATGAGAAAAAACGCCATCAGTTGCTTTACCTTCACCAAGACATATGCTATGACGGGTTGGAGAGTTGGTTATCTACATGCGGATAGGGAGATAATACCACAGATAAGCAAAGCCCACATTCCATTCGCTATATGTGCCCCTGTTGTATCACAGTATGCCGCATTAGCCGCGTTAACAGGTCCTCAGGACTGTGTTAGCAGGTTCAGACAGCACTATCTAGAGATGCGTAATCTGATGTGTGAGCGACTTGATAGAATAAGCTTGGTATTTGAGTATCACAGACCTGGTGGTTCGTATCTGATGTTTCCAAGGATACTGGCGGAGGGAGGCGATGATTCTGCTACATTCTGTAAGAAACTTTTGAGAGAGGCGAGGGTATCAACGACGCCGGGTGTGGCATTTGGACCAACTGGTGAGGGACATCTTCGCCTATCTTTCTGCGTCTCTGCGGACGAGATAAACAAGGCGTTTGACAGGATGGAGGAGTATTTTATTTAGTTCTTCAATCGCCCCAAGCGGGATTTTTTACGATTTATGGTGCATTTTGTTTCAATATGTCTATGACCTTGGATTTGATTGGTTATATCCCTGCAATATAGCTAGCCGAGTATAGTTGACTTTTATATTGAGGAAATTTAAGATTGAGGGTAAAAGGGCGATATTACGGCAGAGATAATGGTAAAGAAAGTAGAGGGCTGTAAGGTAGCGGTCATAGAGGGGCAGTGTCCCTATGATAAAGTGGGACCCATATTTGATGAAATCTTTGATTGGCTTTCCCAAAGGGGGATTGAGGTGCCGATAAGGAAGAAAGGGTAGTTAATAGTTACACTTCGTAGAAATAATCTTACAGATAGAAGCTTTAATTTCGTAATGTCAGATTGAAGGATACCTGTAAAATAGATGAAACATTAGGTTAATTTATGATATTATTGTTACAATATACAATAAATTGTATATTGGTATAAAGGAGTTGTATGAAAGTATTACTTGTATATCCGAGATTTCCAGAAACATTCTGGAGTTTCAAATATGCATTGAAACTTACTATGTTTAAGAAGGCGACCCACCCCCCTCTCGGGCTCTTAACTGTTGCCTCTATGCTCCCTGAGGAGTGGGAGAAGAAACTGGTTGATATGAATGTTAGGAGATTGCGTGATAAAGATATTGAATGGGCTGATATGGTGTTTATAAGTGCTATGTATGTTCAGAGGAGTAGCGCTGAGGAGGTAATATCAAGATGTAAGAGGTTAGGTGTGAGAGTTGTAGCGGGTGGACCGCTGTTCACTCATTGTTATAATGAGTTTGACCAGGTTGACCACCTTGTGCTCAATGAGGGGGAGATAACCCTTCCACCGTTTCTTGAAGACCTTGAGAGGGGATGTGCAGAGCATATTTATAAGAGCGATGGTTGGGCTGATATGGAGAGGTCACCTACTCCACTCTGGGGTCTGGTAGATATGAACAGGTATGTATCTGCCTCTGTTCAGTATTCAAGAGGTTGCCCGTTCAACTGTGATTTCTGTGATATAACATTTTTATATGGTCATAAGCCACGCCTGAAGACAAGTGAGCAGATTGTTGCAGAACTTGATGCCATATATTCTCAGGGCTGGAGGGAATCGGTCTTCTTCGTTGATGACAACTTCATTGGAAACAGGAAGAGGTTGAAGCAGGAGGTTTTGCCTGCTATTGTGTCCTGGCAGGAGGAGAGGGGACATCCGTTCTCATTTCTAACACAGGCATCTGTGGATTTGGTGGATGACGAAGATATTATGAAGATGATGGTTGAGGCAGGGTTTGACACTGTTTTTCTGGGGATAGAGACGCCAGATGAGGAGTCACTAAAAGAATGTAAGAAGTATCAGAACAGGGGTCGTGACCTTGTTGCCTGTGTTAAGAAGATACAGAGTTTTGGAATGCAGGTTATGGGCGGTTTTATCGTTGGGTTTGATAATGATACTACTTCAATCTTTCAGAGGCAGATTAAGTTTATACAGGAGAGTGGTATCGTTACCGCAATGGTTGGAATACTGAATGTTTTGAGGGGGACGAAGCTCTATAACCGTTTGAAAGGCGAGAAGAGGTTATTCAGAGAAGGCACGGGAGATAACACCGATTGCTCTGTCAACTTCAAGCCCAAAATGGGTATTAAGCCACTCATTGATGGTTATAGGGATATGATTAAGAAATTATATTCGCCGGATTACTATTATGAGAGAGTAAAGACCTTTCTCAGGGGATTCAGACCTCCTAAAAAGCTGGGGCAACCGCGTTTCTGCTACCTTGTGGCTTTCTTAAGGTCAATAGTTGAACTCGGTCTAAGAGGTAGAGAGCGACTTCACTACTGGAAGATATTCTTCTGGACGCTCTTTACAAGACCCCGTCTTCTACCTGTGGCAGTGACACTTTCAATACAGGGTTTTCACTTCAGAAGGACCTTTGAGAGATATTGATTAAAAAATACTATTCTTGTGGACTTATGTTCTTATAGCAGTGTAGAATGAATTGCTTTAGCAGAGTTCTTCTGTTTATCTATATTACTTTCGTGAATAAGTTTATCACACGAAGAAACTTCGCTTTATTCTACAAACTTATAAGCATCCCTTATGATGCTACTATTACTCTATTTCTTCCAGCATATTATGATGTTGCTAAAGAGTTTGTAGAGGTGAATATTCCATTTAATTCGGTTGTTCTTGACATCTGTTGTGGGACGGGTAATCTAGCACTGATGGAAGCGCATAAAGCGAGTGTTGTTGTGGGGCTTGACATATCAGAGAAGATGCTTGAGAATGCTTTTGGTAAGTCAAGGAGAATGAGCGTTAATAATCTTTGTCTCGTCTGTGCTGATATAAAAGACAGATTGCCATTCAAAGATGGGGTATTTGATGTGGTGAGTGCAGGAAACTCCGTTCCATCTAAGGTATCTTTATACTATGAGCATAGCAAGAATGCTATGTCCGAAGCATATAGGGTTCTGAGGTCCGGTGGGAGGTTGATTATTCTTACGGGTTGCCCCAGTGTATCGGAGGTCTATCTCTCCAGGGATGAGTATATAACTCTACTTGGCGGTGTAGGTTTCAGGGATGTGAGTGTTGAGGAGAGGGGTAGAATATATTCTCTTGTGACAGCAATCAAGAGGTAGGATTAGTCCGTATGATTTGGCATTGTAAGATTATTTTTAGTTGATGTTGATTTAGTAGTATATAGAGAGGGGAGGTGAGGATATCAGATGCCGACGATAATTGTTGAGGGTCCTGAGATTAGTGTTGATAAGAAGAGGGAGTTAGCGAGAAAACTGACTGATATTGCGGTTGAGATTTATGGTATAAAGCACATCGTGGTGCTCATAAAAGAGAATGACCCTGCAAATGTTGCGGTGGATGGAGAACTGATTGCGGATAAGAAAAAGATGTGAGGTCTTTTTCGTTGATAAGTCGTATTTAATATGAATATCGCAGATTTAGAATCATTTGTGTTGATTCTCTATTTTAAAAATTTCCCAGTACATAATGATTAGAAACATAGGGATGTTGTGCAATTACCCCTATAAGTGGATTGCCAAAAACTATCAATAATCCACATAATCAATACCCGTGTATCTATCTCTCAACCTAATTCCCTCGCTCTCCAGGTATTTCAGCTTTGATTGCGATATCTCGTTAATAAACCTTGATGC
>QMNJ01000138.1 GCA_003647715.1 Candidatus Coatesiibacteriota bacterium | reverse complement strand
GGACAGCGATGGTAATCTATATGTGGCTGATTCGGGCAACAGCCGTGTTCAGGTTATATCACCGGATAGTGAATTTATTACCTTTATTGGTGAGTTCGGTCTTGAGGGCGGTAAATTCTTCTATCCCGTTGATGTATGCGTTGACGAGAATATGGCTGTCTATGTGCTTGATTCCGATAAGGGGCTGGTGTATAAGTTCGGCTCTAAAGGTGACTATCAGGGCTATATTGGTGGGGAAAACGCTGAGATGGGCGAACTCAAAAGACCCCTCGGTGTCGCAGTCGGTAGAAGCGGTGAACTTGTAGTTGCAGACACCGAAAGGCACAGAGTGAGAATCTATGACCGGATGTCAGGCACATATACCACAATAGGAGGTTTTGGTGAATCACCCGGCTCGTTCAATAGACCAAGCGATTGCTTTGTATCTGCAAGTGGCTATCTATATGTGGTTGATACTGGAAACAGCAGGATATGCAGATATACTCAGAACAATGCCTTAAAGGATACCTATGGTGATAGGGGTGCTGGTATTCTATCATCGCCTATTTCCATAGCGGTCAACAGAGAGGGGCTGGTGTGTGTTGCAGATTCCAGTATGAATAAGATAATAATATTCAAGGAGGGCTTCATTCCCATCTTGACAATTGACGGTGAAAAGGCAGGTGGCTTCAACTTTCCAACGGGCATTGCCATATCCGATGATGGGCATCTCTATATCTCCGATACTTATAATAACCGTGTAGTTCACTACAGGGTTGTTCCTCCCCCCTATTAGACCCCATAATACCGTATGACATATCAATACAAAACCATACTGATATTGTCCTTAATATCAGTTGCACTAACATATTCTATGGAGAGCGAGATTCTGCATCAGGGTAGTGTCAAACATCAGTATCATATAACAATCTTGGGTAATGGTTCAGAAGGTCCCTATTCACTTCCCATAAATGTGGCATCCCCCCTAAATCTTGAGGTATATGTCGGGGGGAAGTATTTATCATCAGGTAGTTATGACATTATTGATGAGGGCAGAAGCATAATGTTTCATTATCCTGTGTCGAGCGGGGTAAGGATAGAGATATACTTTGACCTATTTGAGATGGGCGAGGTGATGGAGGGGAGGGCTGTGATAGAGGGTGGCACATTTGATATATCTGGCTCAAAGAACTTCTCGGTCTCCGTTGCTGGCGATGGGGATGCAACTATAGACCAGGCGACCCGCTTAAGATTCAAAGGAAGTGTGGGTGAGCTTGATGTTGAGGGGCGACTGACCGATGAGGAGCTTCCCATCACAGCCGAGGGTGCAAGCGAGGAGGTAGCGGACATAGACCAGGTGCTGGTGAAAGTGGATGGCTATGGTGCCTCTCTTGAGATGGGCGATATAGAAGTGGCGTCCGGTGATAATGAGTTTGTTGTATATAGAAGGCGACTTCTCGGTATTAACGGTAAGCAAAAAGTAGGAGATTTCTTCGGGGGTGGCACCCTTGCGGTCGCCAGGGGTGAACACTCCGATGTGGAGTTTAAGGGGCAGGATGGCATACAGGGACCATATATCATATCTGTTCCCAGCGCCTATGGTATTACAATTATTCCGTCTTCTGAGAGGGTCTATCTCAATGGTGAACTGATGAAGAGGGGTGAGAGCAATGACTACATCATTGACTACTATGAGCCATCTATCACCTTCACCAGGAACAGATTGATTACCTCGCAATCAAGAATATATGTGGAGTTTGACTATTCTGAGCTCGCTTACCGCAAGAAGTTCTATGCAGGTGAGACAGGCGTTGAGCTGGGTGGTTCAACGCTGAAGATTGGCTTTGAGACCGCACTGGAGGAAGACGACCCCTCAAGAGACCTGATTGCCCTCTCGGGTGACGACAGGAAGCGCCTCTATATGGCAGGCGATGATGAGACGAGGGCATTTAGAGTAGCGACGGACGAGAACGGCGACCCCGTCTATGAATATGCGGGTGAGGGTGAGGGCGATTACAGGAGGCAGTGGAACCCCCTTCTGGGTAAGTATGTCTATGAATATGTGGGTGAGGGCAGGGGCGACTACAAGCAGGTGACATACTATCTGCCAATGCCCCAGAGGAGGTTCGTGGTGGGTGTAAACACAGGCATTGATAGCGGGGATAGATTAAATATAGATATTGGGCTGGCGACCTCCAACAGCGACTTGAATCTCATCTCACCCCTCAATGACGATGACAATGTCGGTAGTGCTTTAATATTTAATGTGGTGACCAGACCCATAAAAAGAGAGAATACCTCTCTTAGGTTATCAGGAGGGGGTTACATAAGAGACAGCAGGTTTCTATCCATAGATGAGATTGATAGTGCTTATAATGTGGTAAGGTGGGAGATTGAGGAGGAAGAGACCAGACCAGTGGTTCATGAATATTCGCTTAACGCTGAACTTAAATCGCCAATAATAAAGAAGGCATCGTTTGAATATGGAAGGATGTCACGCCTGTTCGGAGATGAGGAGAGTTATTACAAGGATATCAGGTGCAACCTATATAATGCAAACATAAATATTGCCACTGACAGGTTCGGTTCTCACCTTGTTGGTGCGAGGTTTCTTGATAAAAATATAAGGTTGAATATATCAGATGATGAAATTACCGATGGTGAGGTTCGGCAGAGAAGGCGATATATTGATATAACCTCAAGAAACTCAAAACACATATCAATACTTGAGCCATATCTCATTTTCAACTATTCAGAGCGATTTCTTGACAGGTATTATGATACCACCCTTGATAAGGGCTCAATATCAAGTGGATATGGTCCCGGCTTGATTCTCAGACCCTCAAAGTTTTTTCTTGATGTTGGTTATCAGAGTTTGGGTGAGAGGGAGGTGAGAGAAGGTGATTTCTTCACCTCATATAATGGTCATCTTGGAACAATTAATGGCAATCTGGGGATGAGAAGTTTTGCCCTCAATTTTGGTGGTAGCATCAGGCGGATTGATTACCTTGAGCCGGGCAGGGCTGATGTTTATCAAGATGTTGGCACTATTTCAATGAAGGCGCGACCCTTCTCTGAGAACATTCTCGTCTCTGCAAAGTATAAGATGACTTCGGAGAGAGAATATGAGCGGGAGGAGGTGTTTATCATCGCTGAGGACAGAAACGGCGACTACCGACGGGAAGAAGACCCTAATAATCCGGGGCGCTATATCTATGTCTATGACCCCGAGGATAAGGACGCAATATACATAAGGTTATTGAGACCCACTGGTGAGTTCTACCCCATATCGGGTGCAGAGGGGCTTCTCAGTTTTTCATACGAGAGGCACGGTGGCGAGAGACAATCGCCGGTTGCACTCTCGGGCTACATCTCGGTGAGTGAGCGCTCAAGAGACCCCTCGCGCTTTAAGGTGTTCACCTTCCTTAGAAGGATGACCAACAAGACAGTGGAGGGTTCTTTGAGGAGGTCACTATCGTTTACACTGTTTCCATCAAATAATGTGTTTTCACCCCGCCTGGGCTATGATGATACTAAAACACTTGATAGGGTCATAGTAGAGATGGAGAGACGAAAGTGGTCAAGGACATTAACGCTTGATTGCTACTCCGCCCCCATTTCGTTCTTTTCTGTAAACTATGGCGGTTCATATACAAGATTTAGTGAGGAGAACTCAAGCGAGGGTATGGGTCTGGTTAGGCGGAAGAACGGCTGGGAGACCACAGTAAGGGCGACTCCCCGTTTGAATATAACCGGTGGACACAATATAAATTGTGGATTTGCGAAGACAATAAGGTTTGAAAGAAACGATAACCTCGGCGGAAAGTTCTATGTGGTGGATATTAGTCCAGGTGCTCTTATATCTCCTTATCCAGACGGGAGTATCACAATAGATTACAATGTTGAGTGGGTGAGGGCGGTTGGGCATACGGGTACTATGTATATCTTCACTCACCCGGAAGGTGTATCACACAAGTTGTTGTGCTCATACCGCCACCAGATGCCAAAATATATTAACCTCACGCTTTCATATATCCTTGACGCAGATGCGGGTGAGAGGGTTGACCATGAGGTGAGATTTGATGTCGGTGCCTATTTTTAGAATAGCAATCATATTTTTGTTGTTGCCGGCGATGGCTTTCTGTATCACCGTTGAGGTGCTTGGCGCTTCACCAATGTTGAGACACCAAGTTGAGAGGTTGGTATTAGACCTCTCTGAGAGTGAACTTGGAGTTGAAGTAATCACAGAGGAGGTCTGTTCACTATTGAGGGATGAGGGCTATCTGTCACCAGAGATAGCACAGGAAGAGAGTATGCTCATAATAGATGCAGGCAATCAATATCGCATAGCAGAGATTGTGGTGGAGGTGGAGAAGCCACTTACCGAGAGTGAGGTTGTCTCTCTCATCTCAGTTCGTCAGGGAGATATTGCCCGGGTATCTACCATTGAAAGCGAACTCGGCAAGGTGATTACACTCTTACACAACCTCGGATACTACCACCCAGAGGTGGATTATAAACTAAGGTGTGTTTCAGATAACAGGGTTGACCTTCTGATAACTGTTGAGAGTGGTTCCCCTGGATACATAAAGGACATACGCAT
>QMNJ01000137.1 GCA_003647715.1 Candidatus Coatesiibacteriota bacterium | reverse complement strand
TCATATATTTCTTGCGGAGAAGGTAATTCTTCGATCAAGGTCCAATCCCCATCTCCGTTGCGTAGGTAATATCTCTTGATTCCACTCCCAAGGTCAGCTGCCTCGAAGTGAATAGTAACCGTTTTACTATTGGTATATTCTGCATCATTGTTTATCTTTAAGGACTCACCCTCATCCATGTAAGGTGGTGTTGTATCGATCTTTATGGGTCCATAATGCTTTGTGCTTGACGCCAGGTTTCCAGCATTATCAACGGCCCTAATATGCAGATACCATTCCCCATCACTAAGAGTTTTTGACACGCTGGTAGCTGAGGTAAATGGGTCAGAAGAATCAACGCTCGTGTCAGGATGCTTATCAACTAAATAATGATAGCCTTTAACACCGCTATAAGTGTCAGAGGCTCCCGACCAATAGAATGTGACGGAAGTTTGAGTAGTCCACTGATCTTTAGGTGGATCTGACCAAATCGACGTTGGATTATTTGGCTTTGTAGTGTCTACCTTAACTGTACATGATCCATATTCGCCCCTGTTCCCTGCTCCATCATAGGCCCTTACATAGATAGTGTGCTCACCATCTGAGAGAGGAGGTGTTTGAAAACTGTTCGTATAGCCGATATCGGTCCATGAATCTGTTTGATCTATCGCGTATTCATATCCATATACGCCACAACCTTCGTCTGAGACGTGATCCCAAGTTATGGTCGGTGTATTATCATTTATCCAATCTCCCCCTCCTTCACAGGTTGGAGAAGGCTTTCCTGGGGGAGTATTATCAGGGCATCCATCATTACAGGCATGCCCCCACGTACAAGGACACTTATCACTATCATCCATAATTCCGTCATCATCATTATCCGGGTCTAGGTTGTCACAATTCCCATCTCCATCCATATCTTTTGGACAATAATAAAAATCGTCATAGCCTCCATCGGTATATACCGTAACGTCAATATGGCCGTTACTGAGAGTTTCTGCATCATATGCCCAATTGCAGTTCTGCTGATAGGGATCATCTAGCCTAGTATATGCTGATGCATGTATATGCTCTGCTCCTCTAAGTCCCTTCCAAGCTCTAGGATCTTGAATCTTATTCCAGGTAGGGTCAACGTGATGCCAATCACCATAATAATATGATTCCGCCCAAGCATGACCCCAACAGACATATACATAGGGACAGTAGGCCCCGCAAACATTATTCGTTTTATATGCCGGCACTGAGCATCCGGATCCATAAGTCCACCCAACAACGTGCCTCGTTGGAATATTTAAGGCCCTAGCCAGTCCAATATATAGATTTGCAAAGTCTACGCAAACTCCCCTTCTTTGGCTTAACACCTCTAGATCGCTATTCCTCTCATAGTAGTTACTATCATATGTAATGGTGTTATACACATATGATTTTAACGCATCCGCTGCATCACGTGGATTGGTCTTGCCAGCGGCAGCTTGAAGTGCCGTTTTTATGATTTTCTCGTGAGAAGGGTGATGCCACTGATTATCACCATAGTATACATCACTTTCAAATGGTTTTGGAAAGATCGTCCAGTATTCATCAGAGTATTCATCATGCTTTTTGTCTGGCCACCAAGGTATATCTTCCCATAACTCGAATCTGAAATTTGATATTCCCACGCCATGATCCTTAGCCCAAGACCCCAGAACTGTAAGGTGCCATACAAGGCAGTAACCAGGATCTATGTCGAGATGATCTGATTCGTCGCTTGCAGTCTGGCCATCTGGTGCCGTTAAAAAGAACTTGAAGTATAGTCTATGAGTCTCAGTATCATCATTACAACCCCATGCCTCAAATGGTTGATCTTGCCCGAGAAGTAATTTATCGGGAGGTTCAACCCAATCATATACACCTAGTATATAAATACTTGAAGACGATACATTTTGGACTGCAGAAAAATTTTCAGAATTTAGTGACTCTGAACCACTCATTACAGAGTATTTATCTGCTTGAAAACTTTGGGGACCGTTATCAAGTATAATAACCTCATTACCTTTACCTTTCAAAAAAAGAAATGGAGGTCTTGGAATGCGAGCTAAAACTTCTCCAGTCTCAGCATCTATAACTAATCTAACTAAATCCCCTATAGGATATTTTTCGAAGTTTTGAGAGGTCATCACCCACACAATCCTTCCATCGCGAACCTCTAATCTAGAAGTATATGGTTGAGGCAACTTTTCCTCCGCAGCTATGTTTTCAGCCTTTTCTCTTGTAACTCTTATTTCTTGAGGTGAATGAATGATATTTGAAAATTCATGAATTATCTGGTAGGCTCTTTCTGATCGCCACCAAGTATTCACTGCTACGCTCATGTTTACTTTATAGCCATTGGATGTATACTCAAAATTAATAAACATTACATCTGGTATGCTACTCTTTTCAATGATATCCTTAAGGACAAAATGTTCCTTGAAAAAACTTTCACCGAATTTACTTTTGAGCTCTGTTATTACTTTTTCGACCACTTCCTCAGTTAACATGATCATCCTCTTAGGGGTTGTTGCACTGATGCCCTCAGGCTTTCTCACAACCTTAACGTTGACTATAATCAAGGGTTGATCCCTTTCTACTGCTTGAATACTCATTATAACCATCGTTAAAGTTATCAAAAGAACCATGGATAACATCAAGGATAACAGTATTTTCTGGGACATCTCCTGACCCCATCTTTCCTTAGTAGAATTCATTCTTTTTTAATCCTATATAAATTTTCCGCCTTACTCCTCTCATAACCATTTATATTTATACAACATATCCGTTCTACCACGGTGGAAAGGCTCTATATGTTCTAAAAATTAGGTTTATATGGTGTTCTTTTCTCAGCTTATTGAAAAATGAAGCTGACCACTCTCGTTACTGTAGTAGTAATAATTGCTACTATGATCGTTACCGCGACTATTCTAATACTCAATGTTGGCAAACGTAATATAGCAATAAGAGCGACTATCGATGAAGTCTTAAGTAACCCTGAAGCATATAACAATAAACTTGTGGTTCTTGAGGGAACCTTGGTGCTCCACCCTCTAGAGAAAGGTTTTGGTACTGCTATCTTTCTTGAGAATTCTAAAGGTAATAGAATTGAAGTTTTCGGAAAACATCCTGATCCTTCGCTAATAGGGAAACATGTAGAAGTTGAAGGTATTGTAACAATCTCCTCAGATAAACAGGTGAGAATATTTTTGAATAGAGTATCGGAAGTAAAGAGTTATTAAAGATTCTTTTTAGCTAAGACCATCTTTTTCCTCACCCTTAAGGTACGAATCCGAGAGTTGCTGAATAAAATGTTTAAAACGTTGTAAAATAAGCGATAGAGACCGTGGCAGCTAAGTTTTCTTGGACAGCCCCGACTATGCAAAACAGGATGCATACGATTTAGTTTTCTTGATCAATCATATGAGAAAAATAAAATTAAACTTTATGATCGCTTTTCTATTGGTCTATCGAAGGAGTGAGATTAAAATCTTGGATTTCATGTAACGAATTACTAGCGATAAATATAGCATTGCTTTCTTAGAGGTTGGCATGTCATTTATATTCGGACATTTAGTCACCCTCTTACGTAAAATCATGGAATATAATGCAATATCTGATAGCTTTATCGGCCTCCAATCCTCAGGCTTTCGGGCCTTAATGAAGACCCCGGGCATCGATGGATCCCTCTTTAAACAGACTATCTTAAAGTCAGAGAAAATTTTCACCATGTCCTCTAACTCATAACGCCAAAAATCATACGGATATCCGTGATATGGGAAGCCGCGGGACCGCGTAGTGATATATATGTATCCACCACGCTTCAGAACCCTCTTCATATTATCGACTACAAGCCTCCAATCTCTCACATGCTCCAATAATTCAGTTGAGATCACCACGTCAAAACTTTCCTCCCAAAGTATTCGACCAATTTCTCCGCCGGCAAGATCATATCTACAAACCTGCCGGACTCTATGTTGACTCCAATGCACTGCTTAGGCTTCATGAACCGCTCTATAAGCCGCTTAACGCTTCCATTGATATACTTGCTGCCGACCTCTAGGATGCGCTTACCCTCGAACTCCCCGATTTCCACGTTCTCGATAAAGAACTCTATTACCGCGACATTACACATAGAGGACGCCTATCCCAGCCCAGCCCTGACCCCAATCCTTAACTATCTCCAAATACCTGTAGCTATGCTTAATCTCATTCCAGAACCTAGGGACTCCGACAACACCATGCGGATCATGAACCCTATCATGAGGAACGATATCGTGAAAAGCTATTATGCCACCTCTCCTAACAAGCGGAGAATACATCTCAAAATCTTTCCTCACACCCTCATAGGTATGATCACCATCAATAAAAAGAAGATCTAACTTCTTCCCCTGTAAGATTCTCGTAACTTCATTTAAAGTTCTCAAGTCATGTGAGTCCTTTCTTAAAAGATAAATTCTCTGCCCAGGTTTGGCAAATGTTTTATAAAGTGCTTTTCTATACCATGAATACCCCCCTCCAAACATTCCACCCGGTAGATCAACACTTATTATGAGGGACTTCGGGGAGGAAACCCTAACTAAAATGAACAGTGTCCCACCCATAGCTGTACCTATTTCCATCACTGTAGTTGGTTTTATATTATCG
>QMNJ01000136.1 GCA_003647715.1 Candidatus Coatesiibacteriota bacterium | reverse complement strand
TTTACCACAAGAACGCTTGGCTCGTTAAGAACAATACCACGCTCCTTGACATAGACGAGGGTAGTTGCAGTGCCAAGGTCTATTGCTAAATCCTCTCCCCAAGAAAAGAACCGCTTGAAGAACTTTATCATCTTTACTTATGTTAAATTAGCAAAGATAAGAACAAAAGACAAGAGTGATTTAATATGTTAAGTTTGTAATTTGATAGATTAGAGATTAAAGGAATTTTTTTCTATCCCGCCTTCTCTTCTTTCATAAACGACCTGAGGTAGCATTGCTCCCAGATAGGTTCAGTGAGTTTAGCAAATTCCTTGTCAAACTCTATCAAGCCCTGGTGGTATTCGTCGTCCTCCAGTGCTGCCCTCGCTAATTCGTCTATGGGCTGGGCGCCCGTTTTCCTGACTATCTCCATGAACTCTTTGTGGTGGTCTCTGATGATACAAGGCATTATCTGGTTACCCATTTCGCCACTGTTCTTCATAAATGAATAGTCAATCTGCCACTCTCTTATCGCTTTGAACAGGGGTGAATTGAGGATGGTATCAAGATTGCCACCACTTTTATATACATCATATATGTTGTGAAGTTTATAGGGTATGAAGACGCAGGGGGTAACATCTCCGTTCCACAAGAGGTGTAGATACCCGCCGAACCTGCCACCTGCAATACAGCCGTCTGAGAGGGGTCCGGAGTTCCAGAAGTCGGCGAAGAAGATGTCTCTTTTGTTGAGTAACTCCTGCTCACGCTCATACATCCACAGGCGTTGCTGGGGAGTTACCATCAGGTCCAGGGTGAACCGCCTGCCAATTGGCATATATTGGAATATCCAGATATATTTTATCTCCATCTTGTTGATGAAGAAGTCCATAAACTCATCCGACAGTATCTCTTCATAGTTATGTCTGGTCGCGGTGAGCGAAAGACCAAATGGCACACCCGCATCAAGCATATTCTCCATCGCCTGAATTATCTTCCTGTAGGTTCCCTTTCCCCTTCTCCTGTCAGTTAACTCTTCAAAGCCCTCCACTGAGACCGCTGGGGTGCAGTTGCCCACCTCTGCAAGACGCTTTGCCATCTCCTTATCTATCAGGGTGGCATTGGTAAACATAAGAAAGTAGTTGTCATCAAACTCTTGATACAGGTCTATTATATCTTTGCCCCTGCTTCTATAGGTCAGTGGCTCACCACCAGAGATTACCGTGAAGTGTGAACTCCAGGCAGATGTCTTCTCTTTCATTACCCTTACGAAGACATCATAGTCAAGGGTATCGGAGTCCTTTACAGTGCTGTTGGCATAACAGCCCTTACAGTTGAGGTTGCAGTGCTTTGTCGGGCTTATTGTAAGAAAAGTAGGGAATGGCTTTTCATAGGTCGTGAGTTTGACATTTCTTAACCTCAGGGATTTGATGATAGATTGAATGATGAGATTCTCAATTACGCCCTTTCTCGCCGCTCTGCCAACCCTGTCATCATTCAGTATCTTTATCCCACTGTTAAGGATGTTTCTTGCTGTTAAGTATTTCTCCATCTGAATCCTATGGGGTCTTGTGGTTACATTCTTGATAACCACCTCGTTGTAAAGCAGGTTGTCTAATTTCTTTGCAAGATAGTCGTTCAGTTTCCTGCTTGAGGTTATATGACAGACAAGGCTGGTTAAGCTCTTTATAGTTAAATCATCTAACATATTTGATAACATATTAAACACCTCAATAAAATATATCTTATTATTATACATTTTGGTGTGATTAAATCAATAGGTAAAAAGGTAAACAGATGGTTTTGGTAATGTATTTTAGTAAGTATTTTTTATAGATATTTCCCCCTCTACAATAACTACTTACATATGTTTATAGATTGGGTATTCAGGAGCCATGCAAGGACAACATAGCAGTGTATGATATTATTGGCAGATATGTGATGAAGAGGGTTATAGGGGTTTGTGAGTGCGGGGTGTATGAAATCTGTGCAGTAAATAAATACGGAAGCGATAGCAGGCGGTTAGTTATCGTAAAATAGTTGCAAGCTGAATAGCAGGCAGATATAGATAGTATATTCTTTATATACCTCTGTATAAACAGTAGTTTCTTATTTATAATCTTTCAGTCAGGTGATTTAAGGATGAGGATTATCTATAGGTATATAATCATTGAACTCATTCCGCCCTTCGTCATGTCCGTTCTTGTGCTGACGCTGGTCCTTCTGCTCACCCAGATGTTTAAGATGATGGAGATGATTATCACGAAGGGTATTGACTTTCTCACAGTGGGCGAGCTGTTTGTGTATTACCTGCCAGCCATTGTTGTTCTCTCTGTTCCTATGGGGATGATGGTCGCATCACTGATGGCGTTCGGTCGGTTGAGTGAGGATAACGAGATAACTGCTATGAAGGCGTGTGGAATAAGTTTGTATAAACTGATTGTGCCCGTTCTCATTATCGCATTTGTCCTCAGTGCTCTTTTAATCTACTTCCATAATACTGTGGTTCCTGTGTCCAATCACAGGTTCAAGAATCTGTTGATGGACATCGGAATGAAGAGACCCGACTTGAACATTAGAGAGGGGGTATTTATACACGACTTCCCTGGCTATCAGTTGTATATTGCGGAGATGGACCAGAGGACTGGGGAACTGGAGGATGTGACGATAATGAAGTATGATGCTGGTAGGTTGACCGATATAATCTTCGCCAGGCGCGGGCAGTTGGTGAGTGAGACGGGCGGTTCTATAACTGGTGATATGGTTAAGATGCTCTTATATGACGGTGAGATACATGAGATGGACCCCAAGGAATTTGAGAGATACAGGCGTATGAGATTCTCAAAACAGGAGATAAATCTCTATACTGATACCGCACTTATGAGGCGGGATAGGGAGTATAAGACCGAGCGGGAGATGACCAATGAAGAACTCAAGGAGAAACTGAAGAAAGTGGATGATACACTGGCAAAGCTAAGGCGGGAGTATGAGTTGGAGAAAGACAGTGCTAATCTTGAGAGGAAGAAAAGGCAGATAGAGAACTTTGTCAACATCAGAAACACCTATCTGGTGGAGATATACAAGAAGTATTCGGTTCCCTTTGCCACAGTGTCGTTTGTGTTATTCGGTGTTCCTCTGGGGGTGATTATAAGGCGCGGAGGTAAGGGAATGGGTATTGGTCTGAGCATCATCTTCTTTCTGATATACTATGTATTCATAGTCGGTGGTGAGGCATTAGGTTCCAGAAATATATTGACACCATTGCTTGCTATGTGGCTCCCTAATATAGTAATCGGAGGTCTTGGCATATTCCTGGTGTATCGCACTGTAAATGAGATGCAATCAATGAGGGTTGGATTTGACACTTTTATCAATATCTTCAAGAAAATAAAGATGTTCTTCTATCGTAAGGCAAAAGATGGGAATACTTGATAGATATATCTCGGTAGAATACTTAAAGTATGTCGGCTATGCCCTGGCAACATTTGTGGTTCTCTATCTGGTGGTAAACATCTTTGATACCATTGATAAGTTTTTTGAGAACAAGGTTCCCACAAACATCGTAATCAAATATTACATCTATATGGTTCCATTCATTATCAAATGGTTGATGCCCATTGCGGTGGTGATAGCGGGGCTGTTTACCATAGGCGGTCTTTCTAGGAATAATGAGTTGACCGCCATGCTGTCAAGTGGAATTCCCTTCAGGCGGATAATACTGGCTCCAGTGATGGTCAGTTTTATGCTATCGTTAGTTGCGGGTTTGTGGTCAGAGCTTTTAGTCCCCCATACAAACGAGCGGATGTTTTCCATAAAGCGTGTGTATCTGCAGAGATTGCCTGAGATTGAGAGTGCAAGGAGGAGCGACATATCATATCAGGGTGAAGATGGCAGGATGTTCTTTATTAAATTATATGATGGGATAAGGGGTATGATGAGGGATGTTATGATATTTGAGTTTGATGAGACCAGAAGACCCGAGAGGAGAATTGATGCCCGAAAGATGACATGGGAGGGCGACCACTGGGTTCTCTATGATGGTTATATAAGGCAGTTTGAATCGGGGGTGGAGAAGAGGGTTGTTGAGTTTGAGAGGATGGACCTGGATATACCCGAGGAGCCGGTTGATTTTTTGATAAAGGAGAAGAGACCTGAGGAGATGAGTTTTGCGGAGCTTACATCATACATTGGTAAGAGGAGGCGCGCAGGGATGAGCACCAGCAGGGATATGGTAGAATTGTATCTTAAGATTGCAGTTCCCTTTGCCAATTTTGTCTGCTTCCTTATTTCTGCACCGTTGGGTATAAGGAGGCAGAGAGGCGGGATTGCGGTGGGTTTTGGGATTGCGCTTTTTCTCGGTTTCATGCTATGGGGCTTTCTCGCCATAGGACGTGCTTATGGAGAGGCGGGTATAATACCCCCCTTCATCGCCGCCTGGTTCCCCAACTTTCTGTTCGGGATTCTGGGGCTTGCGTTGATATGGAGAGCGAAGACATAAGATACTTTTGTTTCAGGTAAAATAGTAGATAAATCATTTTGGTAAATAACGAAAATATATGGTAAATTTCAGTGTTAAGATGATACCCTTTGTTTCAGCAAACCCATCTGTCTTTGCTCTGATAGTTTTAATTGTTGTCTTCGGTGCCATCATCTTTCCTCTGTATAAGGG
>QMNJ01000135.1 GCA_003647715.1 Candidatus Coatesiibacteriota bacterium | reverse complement strand
CTCATCTATTCCAAGTTTACCCTGATAGATTGAGTAGTTCATCTCCATAAGTTGCCACAACCCCTCACGCTTTGCCATCTTGGGCATGGTGATTATGTAGGTAGAGATAAGGAGCCAATCGCCCTTTGGTATTACATATACATCTATCTCTTCTATTTCTTCACCCATAAAGGGTATCATCCATCCACTGCCTTCAATGGTTTCATACTTGAACTCTTCTGCGATGAACTTCTCTATGTCCTCATAGGAGGTGAGTCCTCTTGTTCTGGGATTATCTATCTCAATTGCGGTTGGCAGTTCTTCTTCGCTCTCATTCTGCGAAAGAGCCGGGGCTAATGAGAGTAAAATGATGGTTAGCAAACAGATAATCTTTTTCATATTAACTCCTGATGTATTTATATCATAATATATGTGGAATTGTGTATAATAGAATTTTTTTTATAGCAATCTTTCATACTTGACTTGACCACTGATAATCTATATCATCAAAGGATAAATATATTTACTTTTCTGAAAGGTTGGTGTAGTTATGTTAGGTGAAGATAGGGTGATGGACATAATCAAGACCGCTCTGTCTTTTTCTGAGAGTGAGCAACTTGAGGTAATGGTCTATGGCAGTAATGTCGCCCTTACCAGATATGCAAGTTCCTATATCCATCAGAATGTTTCGTATTCGGTTGCATCCATATCAATCAGGGCGGTGGAAGGCAAGCGCTGGGGCGTTGCATCTACTGACGACCTCTCTAACGACGCTATAAAGAACACGGTAAGGATAGCAAGGGAAATTGCATTGTCTCGTGAGGAGGACCCCGATTTTGAATCGCTTCCTCGTCCTGCCGAGTATAAAAAGGTGAATGTATTCAGGGATGCATGCGAGAAGCAAAGCCCGATAGAAAGAGCGGAGGCGGTGAAGGAGATAATCGGTGAGGTGAAGAAGGGTGGATTTGAAGCAGCGGGCTCCTACAGAGTTGAGACCACTGAGGTAGGCATAGGCAATTCCCTCGGTGTGAGATGCTATCACCCCTTATCTAAGGCATTGCTCGTAGTGGTGTCTATATCCGACACCTCTGAGGGTTATGCTGATGCCTGCGGTCTTGAGCCGGCAGATATAGACCATCTAAAAGTGGCGGTAGAGTCCGCAGATGTATGCGGAAGAGCCCAGAATCCGAAGGACATAGAGCCGGGCAACTACGATGTGATTCTCACCCCCTATGCCATTGGTGAACTGATGAGCTGGATGACCTTTGTGGGCTTCTCAGCCAAGATGTATGACGAGGGCAGGAGTTTTATGACCGACAGAATGGGCGAGAAGATATTTGGAGATAATATAACTTTCATTGACGATGGACTTACAGATAGAAACTTCGCCTTCCCCTTTGACTTTGAAGGTGTTCCCAGAGAGAGGGTGGTTCTGGTTGATAATGGCGTGGCAGAGGCGGTATGCGTGGACAGTGTGTATGCCAGGAAGCTCAAGGTGAAGAACACCGGGCACTCGCTTCCAAAGGGCGAGGAGGTGGATGCAATACCACTCCATCTCCAGATTGAACCGGGTGATTCAACCCCTGATGATATGGTTTCTCGGGTAAATAAGGGTTTATATGTGTCTAACTTCCACTATGTCAACGGCTTCATTGACCCAAGGAATGCCATATTCACCGGTATGACGAGATACGGCTTGTTCTACATTGAGGACGGTAAGATTAAATATCCGGTGAAGAACCTGAGGTTCACAGAGTCGATGCTAAAGGCGTTCTCTAATGTTGCTTCAATATCAAGGGAGAGGAAGTTAATATCTTATTATATTGGTGGTTTTTTATTACCATATTTACTGGTTAATGACTTTAAGTTCACCAGTAAGACCTCACATTAGGTTTTGAGGTATATTGTAATATTACAGGAGGTTTAGAAAATGTTAGCCATAAAGGGTGGAACTGTCTATACCATTACTAATGGTATTGTTAATGATGGCACTGTAGTCATTGATGGTAAGAATATTAAGGCGGTGGGGAGGGATATCCCAATCCCGAAGGGTTGCAGGGTCTATGATGCGAAGGGCAAGATTGTGATGCCTGGCTTTGTGGATGCTCACACGCACCTTGGCAACTTTAACGAGGCAACGGGTCCCGTGGGTTTTGACGGAAATGAGTGGGTCAATCCGGTGACGCCACATATAAGGGCGAAGGACGGCATCTGGCCACAGGACTTGGGTTTTCGTGATGCCAGGGAGGGTGGTGTATCAACCGTCTGTGTCCTCCCCGGAAGTGCCAATGTCATTGGTGGAACAGGTGTTGTAATAAAGACGGTGGGGGATTCAGTGGATGATATGGTAGTCCTTGATGACTGCGGTATGAAGGCGGCGTTCGGCGAGAACCCAAAAGGGGTATATCAGGAGCAGAAGAAGATGCCGGTAACCAGGATGGGAAACGCAGCGGTGATGCGTGAGACCTTCATCAAGGTGAAGAATTATATGGAGAAGAAACAGAAGCACGAGGAGGATAAACCATTTGAAGAAGATATCTCAATGGAGGCGCTTATTCCGGTCTTAGAGAGAAAGATACCCTTGAGAGTTCATGCTCACCGCGCAGATGATATTCTGACCGCAATAAGAATAGCGAAGGAGTTTAACATAGATATAACCATAGAACACTGCACCGAGGGGCATCTGATAGTTAAACACCTCAAGAAGGCAGGTATAAAAGCAATTGTGGGACCATCGTTTAGTTCAAGAACTAAGGTGGAGTTGAGGGAACTCACCTTTAAGACGCCGGGCATTCTTGATAAGGCGGGTATTCATGTATCCATAATGACAGATAATCCTGTGATACCACTTAGGTTTCTGGTGCTGATGGCAGGGATTGCGGTGAGCGAGGGGATGGATGAGACAAGCGCTCTCAAGGCGATAACCATAAGACCAGCACAGCTTCTTGGAATTGATAATAGAGTTGGCTCAATTGAGGAGGGCAAGGATGCGGACATAAGTATCTGGGACAGACACCCGTTTGACACCCGGGCGCATCTTGAGGCGTTCTGGATAGGAGGAAAGCAGGTTGTGAAGAAGAAGTGAAGGGCTTGAAATAAATTGGCAGAACATTAGTCAATTAAATGACTGCGTGTAGTTTATATTGATAGCTCAAATATATTTTCATAATTATTGGTTCTATATTAAACTCCAGTAATGCTATTTGCATTTCTACTAACACTTTTTGCAGGTCTATCAACCGGCATAGGCAGTTTCATAGCATTCTTCGTCCGCAGGTCTCAGGTCGGATTTCTGTCCTTTGGTCTGGGAGCATCCGCTGGCGTTATGATATACATCTCATTGGTTGAGATGCTCTCAAAAGCACAGGAATCCGTAGCACTATCAACAGGGGGGAAAACTGCCGGGTGGATTGTAATTGGTAGTTTCTTTCTGGGTATACTAATCTCTGCCCTTATAGACCATATAGTTCCGAAGTATGAGAATCCCCATGAGGTGAGGTCCACTGATGAACTAAGTTCTTTGAAGACAGGGGAGACAGCATTGAGTTTGCAGTCGTCTGCTCTTAGGAGGGCAAGTGTCATAACCGCACTTGCAATTGCTATTCATAATTTTCCCGAGGGGCTTGCGACATTTTTGAGCACTCTGGCAGACCCGGCTTTTGGAATCTCGGTTGCTGTCGCAATAGCAGTGCATAATATACCTGAGGGGATATCGGTCTCAGTCCCCTATTTCTATGCCACGGGTAGCAGAGGAAGGGCTTTCGTTTACTCATTCCTTTCAGGATTAGCAGAGCCGGCAGGTGCTATGGTGGGTTATTTCATTCTACGCCCCTTTATGGATGATATAGTCATGGGCATGATGTTCGGTGTGATAGCGGGAATCATGGTCTTTATATCGTTTGACCAACTTCTCCCAATGGCGAGGGAATATGGTAAGGGTCATACCGCCATATTGGGTGTGATATTTGGGATGGGAATTATGGCTGTGAGCCTTCTGCTATTTTAATTTTTGAAGTAAGGAATGGCAGGTAGATTAGGCAGGTTGGAGATTATAGAGGGGGCGGAGAAAAGCACCGCCCCCATTGAATACTCTACTCGGATATTACAATTGGTTGAATTATTACACCATCTTCTGAAGACATTAAATAATATACTTTCATGATGAGATTTATTGATAATGTCTTTATTTCTAATTAAAATATGTATATGTCAATAAATATTTTTATTGATAATTTGTCTTTTAGGAGAATCTTAAAAAAGGTATTTTTAAATATTCTTATACTAATAATCATCAATATAATCTCATGTGATAGTGATGAATCAGAATCTCTCTGGTATATAGTTGATTCACCAGTTGATAATGCTTTATATACAATTTACGCTTTAGACAGAGATGAAATCTTTGCAGCAGGTTATATAGAATCATTTGTTAGATATGATGGGAAAGAATGGTATAAATTAGAAACACCTGATTTAAAATATGAATATAGAGGGGCTCTTTTTTATGATATGTTTTTTATTAACGAGAAAGATGGGTGGTCGGTAGGATGGGGTATTTTAGAGAGTATAGGTGTAAGGGGTATAATTGCACACTGGGATGGTGAGAGGTGGGAGGATGTAACACCCGAGCCATACGAGGAGGTATATCCACTGATGTGTGTCTTTTTCCCGACACCCGATGAGGGCTGGGCTGGTAGTGAGGGTGGTAGGTTATATCATTATATAGATGGCGAGTGGTCTCTATATCAT
>QMNJ01000134.1 GCA_003647715.1 Candidatus Coatesiibacteriota bacterium | reverse complement strand
GCATATATATTGAGGATGACACCATGCCTCAAATATGAGGCAAGGAAGGAGGTGTATCATCGGATACACAACGGAAAAACTTGCGAGACTAGTTTTAAGTCTCGCAATGGGCATACTGCTTGGTGTGCCAACTTACCTCATAAGCTATGGTGTGGCACGCCACATCATAGTAAGCAATGTGGCGGACAAATTTCCGCCAACCGACCTGGGCTGCATGCAAGCCCACTACTACTATTGCCATGCCCCGACGCCAGGAGCAACAATAGTGGTCGGAGCCATTGCTACGGCAATAGTTGTTATAACGACAACTGTTGCCCTCCTCAAATCCTAATCATGCCCTTGGGTACTGGGGCTAACCAGTACCCTTACCTTTGCCCACTCGCCAAGAGTGGTCAAGGGTAATTATATCAACAGCAGGCTCAATGTCGCCTAGCCTGCGCATAGATATATTAAAGGCGACACCATGCCTCAAACATGAGGCAAGAAAGGAGGTTGAACACTCCAAAGCGTAAGGACACAGGCTTAGCCCTCTTGCCTTATAAATAGAGGGCATTTTTCCATATGCCAAAGGAGAACAGTTATGACAAATTACAATTACGACCATAGGTGTCAATTCTGTGGCGCCCAAGCATCAGCTTGTGAGCGCAGAGTTGGAACAAAGATGATCTATCACTGCTTTAACGATGATTGCATCGACAAGGCAAGAAAGGAGGTGTATCATCGGATACACAACAGCAAAAGAAGCCGAGGTGATAGAAATACTCTACCAAGGGTATTTCTTCACCACAGACAAAAAAGGTGTGACACACCAACACACCTACATCACCCGGTACCACCTGGACGACATCGGAGTGATGATGATAAACGACGTTGACCTGACGTGGTTCATAACCACAGACGGCGACGTCGTAAGAGTGCCCGAAGCGCGTTCCAAAGCGTAAGGGCACACAGGCTTAGCCCTCTTGCCTTATAAATAGAGGGCATTTTTTCATAGGTAAAGGAGAGATAGTTATGTTAAATGGGTTTAGTTTGCAAGGGGTCAACTTTGACCCCGCATGGGGCGACATCCATCGCTCCATCCGCAGAAGCGGAAAAGCAGTCGTCGACGTGAGGAAGTATTTTCCTCATGTCAAGATGACTGTCTACAGGTACTACACGGATAACTACTGTGTGGTGCTTGAATCTTCAGCAGGTGCATTCCGTGCCTGCGGAGTAAGTCATACCCTTGCAAAAGGGATATATGACTACTTCAATAAATAACATCCGAAACACCCGCTATACATTCATCATGATATAGCGGGTGTCTATCCGGCGTTGGTTACCCGGATACTGATGATGGTAAACCCATATACCTATACTTACGTCAAATGTGGGTGTCGGAATATGCGAGGTAAACAAAAATGTTTATCGCCATCTATCATATATGCAACAAGGCTTACATGCCAATGTAGGCGTATTGTGCAAATATGACATACCACTAATAACTATTATACCTGTTTAGTGGCGGCTAAACCGGGGTATATTTCATATAAGGTAAGTCCCCGGCCTATAAGACGGGGGCAAATATCCTTGTATCCAAACGAAAGGAGAGACAATATGGATACAATTGGATACATAAAGGTCACTCCCACGGGTATCGTCAGGATATCCATGGAGGATGGCCAGCTGTCTTTTGGTAAGGGATACCGCCGTCCCATCACCAAGGATGAAGCGATTGCCGCACTCCCTTCACGTCCCAGACCGTTCAAATCTGGGAAATGGGGAGTATACAAGGACATCGCTGATTCCAAGCTTCTTCTTGTCATTCAAGATGAGAAGAACAACTTCTTCAGAATTGATACCAACATCAGTGTCAATGCCCCAGGGTCCCGGATCAAGGACAGCGTGCTGGAGATCATCAACCGTCTCTTCAATGATCTCCATGCTGAGTCTAACGCAGGTGGAATCCATCTGCCTAAGGCTCATTCCTACGCAGCCAAGACAGTCATCACCCCCGATGGCAGACGGCTGCCCGGCTTCCTTGCCGCCTTAGAGGAAGTCCACATCTCCAATCTCATCGGCCGCGACACAGCTAAGATATGGAAGTATCTTAGCAGATTGCCCAAAGTGGCTGGAACAACATGGAATCCCAGTGCAAGACTGGTCAAACTTCCATGGGTTCCGGAGATTGAGATCTCTGAATTGCCAGGTGATGGAACAATCCTGGTACCGCCGGAGGTTATGCCTCACATCGAAAGCGCTGTCGGTCACAAGGTTCACGGAGGAGCCGTCGGCACACTAAGGATAGTACATGATCATCGTGTGCTGTTCATTAAAGGCATGTTCCGTGCATTTTCACCACTCCGCGGGACAAGCCGGTTCATAGTGGATTGTGACAGTGTCAAGGCTGACAACCCTGATGCACCGCTATGGAAATACACCTTCTCCGGTGGGTATGAGTTCTCATGCTTCATCGGAGCATACAACGTGCTGGCTAATGCGGCACTCAATCTGATGATTCCCGGTAATTACGTCGGAGACGATAATGCCAGGAAGCATTTCAATTCAATGTGGTCCCGCTGGACAGCTCAAATGATTGAGCAGTTCATGTGGCTCAAGACCACGGATCCAAAAAGGTTTGTGGAAGAAACCTCATGGATGGCTCAAAGCACCGATTATCGCGTCGGTCTATGGGCTGAGTTTCTTCATGCAGATATGGATGCACCCGTAGAGACCTCATGTCTCCGCAGCATTCTTATGCATGACCTGGTCAAGAAGGTTGAAAAAGGGAGAATATCCCTCGGCCTTCCTCAATCAGGCAAAGGAATCCTATCAAGGGATTTCGGCGGGCTTCGCGCCTGCATGTGGAAGGACCCCACAGGCCTTCTACAGAAAGATCAGATATGTCTCATCGGTATATCTGACGATGAAGCGCAGTCCATGGAAGGCGATTGCGCAATGCTCAAGGATCCTTGCTACTACCCCGAGCAGGTGATCAGGGTATCTGTTGCCCAAACACACCAGAAAGAGATTGAGCATCTCTACCCCGGAGCACAAGGAATCATCATCAATTCAGTAAATTTAGATGATTTCTTCCGCTCACTGGGCGGCGGGGACACCGATGGCGATATGGCATGCGTTATCAAGGATGATGACCTGTATGCTATATCCTATTCTCCGGGACAGGCACCCGACTTCGAAACCTCCGGCACCACACTGGTGATGGAAGAGCCTGCCGAGATGGTAACATCTTGGAACGCACAATCCACACTATGTAGGTGGTGTGACAATCTCAGACAACTTGCTGAGATACCTCCGGTTGCTCCCGCGGTAAACACCCTGATGAAGATCAGGAAAGCAAAGGCATTAGCCGATGCCGGTAAACTGCCGCCGGAGTTCTCCAGACTCCAGCACCTCTCCGATAATGATGTTCTTCAATGTGCTTATATTGTCCAGAACTGTATGGACAGAAAAGCACTGTCCCCTGAGGAGCTTGCTCATTACAGCAAGATGAGATACCTCATCGGGAACGGAAAGAAACAACAGGGTTTCTATCCGGTCGAGCATCATTGGCACCCGTCCTTGCCTTGGTTCCGCCCCAAAAGCAGATGGCAAGAATGCCCTGTCTGTCATGGGAACAAAGGCAACGGATGCCCCGTATGTAAATTCAGAGGGAAAATTGAGACCAAGCTCAGGTCTCAAATCTATGACAATGTTGTTACCGACTGCATCAACCAATGCAAATCGGTAATCGAAAGCATGGGCATAGACCCTCTGAATACCGCCGAGTCAGTTGATACCTGGATGAACAAATGGCTCGGCAAAACATCAGACATAGCTATTCCTACCGAGATAGAGGATGCTATGCTTCAGTTCCTTCCCTTAATGGAGAAGATTGAAATCCCACAGAAGTGGATCAACCTCACCAAAAGGACAGGGACCCGTCTCGATGCATATTTCCTCTGGATGTGCAACATCATAGCAGACACCCGGAATGAGTATCGCAGGAATGCGTTTGCAAATGAACAGAGTGAGATAAAAGCAATCTCACAATGCAACGCTGATCTCCGGCAATTACTCTACTTCAAGGATACCAAAGGTATAGATACCGATTGGGGTCCAGACGCCAGAATATCTCATGCACGATGCCTTCTGTATTGGACTGCTAAGAACAGAAAACTGTTCAGCAGAGATGCAGATGAGCAGACCTCTTACACAGGTATGCGGCTTGTATGGGCAATGCAAGTTGCAGGACCATGTATGTTTGAGGATATGCGTGCATTGAGGCTCAAGGATGATGACCGGTTAGGCACCGTGTTATCCAATCTTGAAACCTCTCTTCCCTGGGACAAGAATCTCAGGGAGCAAGCAAAAGGGTTTAACAAAACCCTCGGCTATAAGAATGATAAAGACCTTGACGGCCTTGTCAATCATATAGCTATAACACAGTTGAGACATCCTGATGAAGAGTGGGATGATCTCATGCTGTACTTGCTTGGATAATCAATTCACTCGAGGGTATGCCGGCATATAAACCGGTATACCCTCTTTATTTTTTTTAACCAAACACCTTAGACGGACCCACAGACGGTAGCGCTCATTCAGGTGATGAGACAAAACAACAAGAATAGGCACCGCTGAATAGACGGACCCACAGACATTAGCGCTCACCCACACAGACCTCACCGGCGCATCGGACAGATATGCCCCCAGCATCAATCCTAACACTCGGTGGACAAAGATGTCTTACCTCGCTTCTAAGAGCCAAACGATAG
>QMNJ01000133.1 GCA_003647715.1 Candidatus Coatesiibacteriota bacterium | reverse complement strand
TAGAATCTCTCCGCCACACTCTTCGCCTGCATAAATAATAATAGGTAATCGCTACCGCCCGCCTTGGAGTCCGTCCCGCTCATGTTGAAGCCACCAAATGGCTGAACACCTACAAGGGCGCCAGTTATCTTACGATTGAAGTAGAGATTGCCCACGAAGAACTCCCTTCTTGCTCTCTCCAGATTTGCTCTGTTGGTTGAATACACACCACCGGTTAGACCGTATTCTGTATTGTTTGCTATCTCAAGCGCCTCATCAAAGTCCTTCGCCTTGATAACAGCAAGAACGGGACCGAAAATCTCCTCCTGCGAGATGCGTGCCATAGGGTCAACATCTCCTATAATCGTCGGTTCAATGAAATAACCTACGCTGTCATCACAACCACCGCCTGTCATCAACCTGCCCTCGCCTTTTCCAATCTCTATGTATTCCTTAATCTTGTTGAATGCCTGCTCGTTTATCACAGGACCCATATAGTTATCATAGTCCCGAACATCTCCAACCTTTATCTCCTTCACCCTCTCAATTATTCTATCAAGCAGTTCGTCATACACATCCTTTACTATGATTAATCTTGAACATGCAGAGCACTTCTGACCCTGGAAGCCATAGGCAGAGGCAACGATACCATTAACCGCTGAATCAAGGTCTGCGGTCTCATCTCTACTATTGTGTCCTTCCCACCCATCTCCGCTATAACGCGCTTTATCCACCTCTGACCCGGCTGTGTCTTTGCTGCAAGTTCGTTTATATGCAGACCCACATCCCTGGAGCCGGTGAAAGCAACCATTCTGGTTAGTGGATGACCGACTATAGTATCCCCGACCTCAGCGCCAGAACCGGGCAGAAAATTGAGAACACCATCAGGAAGCCCCACCCTCTCCATTATCTCTGCGAATTTGTAGCCAATTACGGGAGAGGAGCTTGCTGGTTTTAGCACCACTGTGTTACCAGTAACTATGGCCGCCGAAGTCATACCCACAAGTATGGCACAGGGGAAATTCCATGGAGGTATAACCGCTACAACACCAAGAGGAATGTAGAAAAGTGAATTCTCTTCGCCCGGATATGGAACCACCGGTTGTTCCTTACCGTATCTCATCATCTCCCTGGCGTAGAACTCCAAAAAGTCAATTGCCTCAGCAGTATCTGCGTATGCCTCTATCCAGTTCTTACCTTCCTCAACTACCATCAGGGCGGAGAGATAGAAGACCTCCTGTCGCATTATCTCCGCCGCCTTTAACAGATACCTTGCCCTCTCATCAGGGGATGTAAATCGCCATTCTTGAAACTTCTCATATGCCGTCTTTATCGCCCTCTCAGCCAGTTCCCTATTCGCTCTTGAAACCCTGCCCACAACTTCTTTCTTGACACTGGGATTGATGGATTCAATCTTCTTCTCGGTTTCTATCTTTTCACCACCGATAATAATTGGATACTCTTTTCCTAACTCCTCCTCCACCTGCTTAATTGCATCCTCCATCTTCTTCCTGTTCTCGGAAATACTGAAATCAGCAAGACAGAAGTTCTTGAACTCTGGTAACATCTTTCACCTCCATCACAAAATAAATAAAATAAATTGTTTTAACCATTGATTTTAACCATTAACAATGTCAATGTCAATAGACAGAAGGATTATTAAACCCTCTGAGTGTCAAAAAACAGAGCTGGAGATACCTAATCATTATGGATATATGAATGTTCCAACTTCCCCTTTAAGGGCTTTTTCAAATACCTGTGGTGAAGTGATAAGAACAACCTTGCCCCCACCATTTAGAAAATCTATAGACGCCTCAATCTTGGGTCCCATTGAACCGGCTGGAAAATGACCCCCATCAAAATACTCTTTTATCTCTTTTATGCTAATCTCATTTATCGCCTTCTGGGTGATTTTCCCGAAATCAAGATATACAGAATCAACACTGGTGAGAATCACCATAACTTCAATCCCAACCTTTTTTGCAAGTAGAGCACTTGCCCTATCCTTATCAATGACAGCATCTATGCCAATATATGAGTTGTTCTTTCTATATACAGGTATGCCACCGCCCCCACAGGCAATAACAACCACACCAGAATCAATAAGCAACTTTATAGCTTCTGCCTCTACAATATCCTCAGGATGGGGTGATGCAACAATCCTTCTATAGTGTCCATCAGGCAGGCGCTTCATAATCCATCCTCTGCTTTTTCCCAATTCAACTGCTTCTTCCTTCAAATAATATGGACCCACTGGTTTAGTTGGTTTCTTCATCATAGGGTCGTTAGGATTGACAACAACCTGCGTCACTACTGTAGCAACGGGAAGTTTTAGACCTGCATCATTCAATCTATTCACCAGCGCCTGACCTATCATATAACCCATCTCTCCCTGCGTCTCAGCAACACAGGCAAAGAGTGGAAGAGTGGGAATTTCGTCAGACGACCTCTCCACCCTAATTAGACAGTTACCTACCTGAGGACCATTGCCGTGAGTTATTACGATTTTCCTACCTCTGCCAATCAAGTCAACTATACCCGAGACAGAGGTATAGGTGTTTCTCAACTGTTCATCAAATGTACCACTATCATCCTTTTTGAGGATAGCATTTCCACCCAGAGCAAATAGAAACCTCTCATATTTCAGGATACCGCTTTGCATACTCTAATGCCTTAAAATGTATAGGTAAAACCTGATGAAAGAGAAGGGTTTCTATCGTATGCCTTATGCAATGAGAGATTGGTTGAAAGACCCTTAGTCATCTGATACGAGAAACTGATATCTGCATGATACTGGAATTGTCTGGTCATCTCCTCTTTTTTCTTCTCATAAAATGATTCAACCCAACCCAGTGAAGTGCTAAAACTTATATTTAGATTGGATGATGGAACAAAGGTGATACTGGGATTCATACTGTATTGTACCACATTCAAATTACCATCTGCTTGACTGCCAGGCATCACATCCCATAGAATACCGAAACCGAATCTTGGTCTGACAACACCAACGGGGAGAAGAGAAAGGTCTGTTAAAAGCGCTCTGGTGAGACCTGCGACATCATAGGAACCCAGAGTATATTCAAGGTCTTGGTCAATCTTATAGGTTATTACACTCTGGAGTATATCACCCACTGACTTCACCGCAGAGAGTTCAAACCCATATCCAGAATCCCTATCCCTCCACCCTCCATTCTCGGCGAAATCGGTCATAGATGCCTTAACCTTGCTGGTGAAAGTTAACTCATCTGAGAACTCATACCTGATTGTAGAGTTGAGATTGTTAGTGGTGCTCCTGTTTTTCTCCCCAGTTAATACACGATGACTTCTTGACAACCAGAAAGCGTGACTGATTGTCATATTTATTCTATCTGTCATCATATACTTGATGTCTGTAATAATCTTATCTGAAAACGAATTCTTGTAATATTGTGCAATGCTTCTATGTTCTATGGGGTCAATCTGGGTCCCTCTCTCATCAAAATACCTTGGTCTTGAACCCGAGTGTTCATACTGTGATGACAAGGTCAACATCTCAGAAAATTCAACCTCCACCTTGGCTGAATAAAACAAATAAGCATTTGAATAATCAAAGAAATTCTCATCTCCTCTCTTCTCTCTTAACTCATTGTTGTAATCATCCCTCTTCCTATTATATTTTACATCACACGATATATTTACAACAGACACAGGGGTATAATTTACTGAAAATGACATATTCCCAGAGAAACTATCTTCGTCGTTTGCAATGTCTTCTCTGTCCCTTTTCCTGGAGAAGTTCATGTTCACCCTTGGAGACAATGAGACCTTCTCTCCCAGGGAGTAATTGCCACTTAATGCAATACTGGCGTTAGACCCCATAAGATTAAACGGCTTCTTTCCCCTCTTAGTATCAATGAACTGGTCTCTATACTGATAACCATAATTCCATCCATTTTCACGGTCTATACCATAAGAAATATTCAAACTGGTAGTAGGTGTATATTTATAACTCATTGAACCATCTATGTGCTTTGAATCAGAGTATCTCGCCTCAAGGTTTTTTAAAGGAACCTTTGCCGCAAAACTGGAGTTAGTCAATCGCATACCTACATTAGCTGAGAAATCATCCGAAATATTGAAATTCACTTCTGGAGATAAATTGCTCATCTTGCTATGGGCAATGAACTCCAGTTCTCCCTCATCTGTCTTCCTCTCATTATGTGTCCGGTTATAATCAAATCCCACACTCATATTCCACCATGACTGGGATAGATATGAAGAGCTAACTGAGAAACCATTGCTGTCCTTTGGAAAATCCTCAGTCAAAGACAATGACCGGCTCATTGAAGTTAATATATCCAAAGTTACGAAATCTGTAATATTTGTCTTATATAATAGTTGACCGGATAATGCCTTATATTGGTTGGCTGATTTAGTAAGAGACATAGAGAGCGTCTTTGTTGATTCTCGCTCGCCATCATCAGCCATAATAAGATGGGCTAACATAGTTATAACTACAATGGCTGAAAATAAATACCTCAAATCAACATCTCCTTAAAAGAATTACCGTCAGGCGTCTTCTCAACACCAAGCACATCAGCAACTGTTTGTCCTATATCAGCCATAGTATGTCTCAACCCTATTTCAACTGAACCCCCAATCTGCCTATGCCATATCATTATCGGAACATACTCCCTCGTGTGGTCAGTGCTAATTGTCGTAGGGTCATTGCCATGGTCAGCGGTAATTATAACAATATCACCATCCACTGTGTTATCTTTAAGCGTCGGAATAAACCTGTCAAAATCTTCAAGACC
>QMNJ01000132.1 GCA_003647715.1 Candidatus Coatesiibacteriota bacterium | reverse complement strand
GGTTCTGGAGAGCACCACATATCCTGGATGCACAGAGGAGGAGATACTGCCCATTCTGGAGAAGACA
This sequence comes from Candidatus Coatesiibacteriota bacterium, assembly GCA_003647715.1. Taxonomy (GTDB): domain Bacteria; phylum RBG-13-66-14; class B26-G2; order B26-G2; family B26-G2; genus B26-G2. The sequence continues at coordinate 4,734 of QMNJ01000132.1, read as the reverse complement.
GGGCTTGAGGTTGGTAAGGACTACTTTCTTGCGTTCTCGCCTGAGCGCATAGACCCAGGCAATAAGGACTTCACTTATAGGCAGATACCGAAGGTTGTGGGCGGGGTAACCGAGAGGTGCACGGAGGTTGCAAAGGCACTTTATGACCATATAACGCAGGTTGTGGTTGTGTCGGATACGAAGACCGCTGAGATGGTAAAACTCCTTGAGAACATCTTTCGCTCGGTCAATATCGCTCTTGTCAACGAACTGAAGGTAATCTGTGCGAGGATGGGCATAGACATCTGGGAGGTTATTGAGGCGGCGAAGACAAAGCCATATGGCTTTATGGCGTTTTATCCGGGACCTGGTCTTGGCGGGCACTGCATACCGATAGACCCGTTTTATCTTACTTGGAAGGCGAGGCAGTATGATGTAGCCACCAGGTTCATTGAACTGGCGGGTGAGATAAACACCAAGATGCCTGATTATGTGATAGAGAGGACGGTGGAGGGGCTTAATAAACATGGTAAATGTCTAAAAGGGGCGAAGGTTCTGGTGCTGGGTATTGCCTACAAGCCCGACATTGATGATATGAGGGAGTCACCCGCAATAAGTGTGATTGAACTTTTGAACGAGTGGGGTGCGAAGGTGGAATACCACGACCCATATCTGCCTTCATTCAGGGGCTTGAGGTCAACAGACCTTGAGATGGAGTCGGTAGATATATCACCGAAGGCATTGAGGGAGTATGATGTGGTAATTATAGTGACCAATCACTCCTGCTTTGACTATGAGATGATTGTAAAAGAGGCAAAACTCGTAGTTGACACCAGAGGTGCAACACTCGGCATAGAAGACGCGGAAAACAGGGTAATAAGAGCATAGGATAAATTGAGGTCTTGCATAAGGGTGTATAATTCGTTTCCGATTAGTAGTTAATTAACTTATCCAGGTAGGATTTGATATACTTAATAAAGTATAATTTGGAATGTTTAACTTATTCTACTTAAAATGTATTTTAGAGAAATTTTTTATTCAGGGATATTAGAACCGTTCATTATTAATATTCTGGAGGTATTATGAGAATACTGGTAACCGGTGGTGCGGGTTTTATCGGCAGGTGGGTAGTAAAACAACTACTTGATGAGGGTTATATGATAAGTGTGATAGATAACCTTTCTAACTCAAGTGAGGACAATATCAGGGAGTTTCTAAACCTGAGGGAGTTTAGATTTGTTAGGGGGGATATTCTTGATGTAGGAATTCTGGATAAGCAATTTAAGGATGGTTGCGATGTTGTTGTTCACCTTGCTGCATCAATAAATGTGCAGGACAGTATTGACGACCCCATAACCACATTCAGAAACGATGTTATGGGGACTCTCAATGTTCTTGAGTGCTGTCGGAAGTGGGGAGTTCCAATTGTATATACATCCACCTGTCTGGTCTATGACAGGGTGGGTGGGAAGGCAATAGATGAGGGTTATAAGACACTCCCCCGTTCGCCATATGCGGCGGCAAAGTTATCTGCGGAGGAGTTTGTGGTCTCATACGGTCATTCGTATAATCTGCCTTATACCATACTTCGTCCCTTCAACACTTATGGACCATATCAGCGATTCACTGGTGAGGGAGGTGTAGTTGCCACATTTATTGCCAATGCGCTTGAAGGTAAACCGCTTACGGTCTATGGCGATGGCAATCAGACAAGGGACTTTCTGTATGTTGAGGACTGCGCCAGGTTTATCAATCTTTCGGTGTTTAATGAAGATGCCCGTGGAAAGATAATCAACGCTGGAACGGGCAAAGAGACAGATGTCAATAAACTTGCAAGGTTGGTGGCAAGAGACAGGGTTGAAATTGTCCATGTTGAACACATTCACCCCCAGGCAGAGGTGGGACGGTTGAGGTGCGATTATTCTTTGGCGACAAGGTTATTGGGCTGGAAGCCGGAGGTTGCCATAGATGAGGGTCTGGATAGGACAGAGGAGTGGATGGAGAAACATCTAACCCTGAAGAGGAACAGGTTGTAGATATAATATGGAGGCAATTAAATGGATAAACCAGCAATTGAGGGTGGAAAGCCGGTTAGAAGTGAGTATCTTCCCTATGGCAGACATTATGTGACTGATGAGGATATCTCAGAAGTAGTGAAGGTTCTGAAGAGCGATTGGCTTACCACAGGACCAGAGGTCCCCGCATTTGAGAGTGAGATTTCAGAATATGTTGGCTCTCCATATGTCAGGGCTGTATCATCGGGAACCGCTGCACTGATATGTGGTGTTGGCGCCTGTGGAGTGGGAAGAGGCGATGAGGTTATAACTACTCCGCTCTCATTTGCAGGAACCACCAATGCTGTTATCTTCTGGGGCGCGAAACCCGTATTTGTTGACATCAACCCCAATACGCTCAATATTGACCCTGAGAGATTATATAACGCTATCACACCCAAAACCAAGGGTGTTCTTATACTCCACTATGGTGGGCACCCTGCAGAGATGGATGAGATAACTGAGATATGTAAGGTTAAGGAATTCTGTCTGATTGAGGACTGTGCGCATGCACTTGGTGCCACCTATAAGGGCAAGATGGCTGGAACTTTTGGGGATGCGGGTTGCTTTTCAACACACCCTGTTAAGCACATAGCAACTGGAGAGGGCGGTTTCGTTACTTTGAAGGATGAGAGCAAGGCGGAGTGGGTTGAGTTGTTCCGCAATCAGGGTATAGACACATCTACATTGAAGAGGCACGGCTCACAGAACATACACCGCTATCAGATAACCGAACTGGGCTATAACTTCAGGATGAGCGACATACAGGCGGCGCTGGGTAGGAGTCAATTGAAGAGGCACAACGATAATCTTAAGAAGAGAAGAGAACTTGCAGGTCTATACGATGATAGGTTATCAGGTATGGAAGGTATATCAACCCCCACAAGGGAACCCTATGTAGAGGATGCTTACCACCTGTATCCTATAATGCTTGATTTGAGTATGATAAGGGTTGATAGGGATTACATTATAAGGGCGCTTCGTGCGGAAGGTATAGGGGCAACGCTTCACTACCCTGCAATTCACACCCTTGAGTGGCATAGGAAGAACTTGGGGTATAAGGAGGGTGATTTCCCAACCTGTGAGGAGGTTTGCCGGCGAATACTGACACTGCCAATCTATCAACAGATGGATGAAGAGGACATCAATGATGTAATTACAGCATTAAACAAGGTGTTGAGATTTTACAGACGATAGAAGTTGTTCTCTCAATTGCCATTTAGGCATACATAATTAAAAATAGATTTAGATGAAGTAATACTCAAACATTGCTCCAACAGAAAGAGTTATAGGGGTCTTCCCTCCCAGTTGGTCTTTACTGTCTTCCCCCGCCAGTATTATCGTCGCATAGATAGGCAGTTTAATCAGCATCTTATCCGTAAGAGTATACCTGAATCCACCGCCGAAGTAGAATGCGGGCTTATTCAGATTATTGAAACTTTCCGGGACATTGCCGTTAGCATTCTTGAACCTGAGAATGGAGTATCGGAAGCCACCACAGGCATAGGGGATTATCCTACCGCCAACGATGAGGTTCAGATACATACCGCCCTCTATTCCAAGCGACTGGAGTTTAAAGTCGCCCTTTGCATAGGTATCGTTGGGGAAACCCTCCAGGTTCTTAAAGCCGAACTGGTAGTCCACTCCTGCCCTGAAGCCGAGTGCGGGGTTCAGTGCGAAGATGGTGTATGCCTTCAGGTTTACTGGGCTGACATCGTATTCCAGGTTGGAGACGGCGAGGGCTGTGGTCATACCCCCTCCGAAGGAGAGCACTACTCTGGCATCGGCAATAATAGATGTGATAAGTAATATTGCAATAGTTGGGATTATTACCTTATTAAGAACTCTCATATTCTCACCTCCTCTGTGATGTAGATAAGGTATTTATGAGAATATAGCATACTGGAGTGTTTAAATGAACTATAAATGGAGAAGATATATAAAAAATAGAGCCCCGGTTCTTATGCCGGGGCTTCTAATGGAATCATAATGGCTTACATGAAGTAATATTCAATGCCGGCACCGAATGTCATAATCAACGGCTTATCTACTTCTTCATCATCTTCAGCACTTACTAATATGTAGTGAAGTTTTACGGGTATGTGGATTGCTAATGCTTCGTTAATGAAGTAGTTTACTCCACCGCCGAAGTAGATACCAACATTGTTGTCATCAGTATCAGCGATAACAGGGTCTTCATCTTCTTTGTTGTCTTTTGTCTTCATCATATAGTAGTTAACACCGCCGCCAGCATAGGGTCTGAAGCTACCCTCAGGGATGAAGTTAATTCTCGCACCACCACCGAAGACCATCATGGATGTCTTCATTGCATCTTCTGGCATTGTTACTATACCCTCTTCTTCAGTTTCCTTATTGAGATACTTCACGTGGTAGTCAAAGCCACCCTCTATTGAAAGCATTGGTATTACGCCTATGCAGACGCCTCCACCGAAGTTCATAACACCAATTTTGTAGTCAAAGTTGCTAACACCCATGCCCATCATCCAGCCGCCGCCGGCACCGACGCTAATTGCGTAACTGGCTGAAAACGAACCAATCAATCCTACTGCTGCAATCGCTACTATTAACTTTCTCATCTCTCTACCTCCATTTCTCTTTTATTTTAGCCATTTATAATATAAAGCTTATAATAAATCAACCCTTTTTTGAAAGGGTAAAATCAATTTTCATTTTGTAATTT
>QMNJ01000131.1 GCA_003647715.1 Candidatus Coatesiibacteriota bacterium | reverse complement strand
CAACTACTTATATCCATCATTATAATGTTACAAAATAAGACAAGAAATCCAAATAATTAAACTCTATCAAGCACATTAGAACAGGTCATATTCTAATAATCTCTTCTCCCCTTCAGAAGACCCCTCATCATGCCTTTTTACAATAAATCTTCCAATTGAATATCCAAGTATAGAACCAAATACAATATCAGATAACCAGTGCTCGCTGTGCCACATCCTGCTTACACCCACCATCCCGCAGGACACAAGCATAAGGTCAAGGAGAGGGGGGGATTTTGCTCTTTTGACTATAACAGTAGCAAGTGCTGAGAATGCTGTTGTCTGGGTTGAGGGCATAGATAGATGCTCATCAGAAAATGTGTGAGGACCACAGATATGAAATGGCGAATCAGAATATAATGGTCTCTCTCTACCTATTAGGAACTTGAGTGACATAGAAATACCCACTGATAGAATAACTGCTTCAAGCCCCTCAATGCCGACAAGGCGAAGGTCATCGTTCTTAATTGCTTCACCTATTAAATACATTCCAAGTGGAATGCCTCCCAGCATATACGGTGAACTGGCTATGTCTCCATATCTTATAGTGGGTGGTGTCCTCAATGGCTTACCCCTCTCCATTTCATCTCTAACCCACCTATCGGAAGGCATTGACAATGCCACAGTAGTAGCACCCAGACCGGCATATAGCCAATCTGAAGAAGAGAAATTTAAGGGTGATGTTATGAGAGATTTGGCATCAAATAAGACGAATTCAGGAAGGGCAGGGATTATATGGACTTCAGATATTGAATGAGGCGGTAACAACGCAATAAAGGTAAAAAATATAATAACTATTCTTAACATTACACTAAAGTTGAATTAACAAAACAGACGAATATACTGAAAAAACCACTCTACACAATAAGTAAAACAATTAAATATATAAACTTGTATATCCTATCTTTCCTTATAAATTATTATCATACACATTAAATCAAACCCTGAAGCTCTCTTTTCTCAAGAAATCTGCTCTTTAATTCATAGTCATCTATGCCCTCCAATATCTTCTTCACCCATTCCTCAAGTTTATCCTTATAGACCGTCAGCGATTTCATATCCTTCTTCTTCTCATAGAGTTTTATCCTCTCAATGTATAAATCCCCCAGGACGCAAATATCATTCATGCCTAAAAACGCCACCTCTGCCTTATCAAGGTATTTCTCACACTCTTCAAGTTTTCCACTTATATATGCTTGTTTCCCTCTTACAAAGAACAGCTCGCCCCACACTGTAGGATTATCTGCCTTCTTAGCATATTCATCCACCTGTTTTATTATGTTCCTTGCCTTACCTGCTCTATTATCACTGATGAGAATTGATGCCTTAAGGAGTTTTGTTACATTCTCAAGGTATGTGCTACCGAGAGAACTAAATATCTTAATGGACTGGTCAACATAATCTAACGCCTTCTTAAGATTCCCTCTCTGTAGATAAACCCCTGCAAGACCTCTATATCCATAACCATCGCCAAGTTTATTATCAATGAGTTTATTGAGAGCGAGATACTTATTAAAGTAATCCTCTGCTTTCTCAAGGTCATTTAGGAAGAGATAGCATAAGCCGATATTATAATAGGTAACAGCAATTCCGAGCCGTCTTCCTATCTTCTCATCTATTTCAAGAGACCTTTTTAACATAGATAGCTCATCTGACAATCTGCCCTGATAACCATAGTAAGTAGCTATGTTATTGTATATAACAGCAACCTTATTAATATTATTCTGCTTTTTATATATCTCAAGGGACTTCTTCAGTTCTTCAATAGCACCTGCTATGTCTCCTCTATGACCCTTCAATATCCCCGACCTGTCATATAACCCAGCCCACCGCCTCTCCACCTCATCACCAGATAGAACATCTCCATACCTTTCTATTAGTTCCTTTAATTGTTCAACATTTTGCTGCGAACGCTCTATATCGCCCTTGAGATAATAGACCCAGAGCAGTTCTTGATAAACATCCATCTTTAATCTGATGTCCCCTTCACCATAAACAAGTGCTTCATGCAATAGTTCAATCGCCTCATCGTATCTGCTCATCTCCTGAAGTGCACAGGCATTATCATACTTCACGCGAGCGATATTACACGCATCATCTGCATAGGATATAGCATTCCTGAATGCCTCCAGCGCATCCCTCATCATACCGATATACCTAAATTGAACTCCTAACCTATCATAGACCTCCCATTGTATATCCTTACAGATGTCTAACTTCTTTATATAGAACAACGCCTTGTTGTATGACTCAATCGCCTTCTGGGGAGCGGACTGCTCTGAATACAGGTCCCCAGACAATTTATAATACTTAACCGCCTCTTCAAACTCCTCACCCTTCTCAAAATGATAAGCAAGAAGTGATGCAAACTGCCTCTCCTTGTCAGGATAGTTCCTTAATAGCCATCTGGCGAACTCCCTGTGTGATTTCTTCCTCACCTTATTTAAGATACTTTCGTATATTGACTCCTGCAATAATACATGCTTGAACGAATATTCATTAGCATTCTCAAATGATGACTGTGCTCTCTCACTAATAAAATCCCTAACAATCAAGAACTCCAACGCATCGCTGGTATCCATAGAGAGTAGAAAATCAAGCGGTCTATCCCAGAATACATCTCCAATTATTGAAGCGGTCTGGATTACCCTCTTGTTCTTGGAATTAAGGTTGTCAACCCTGGACAGGACGATGTCCCCTATTGTATCCGGAACTTCAAATTGCATTATATCGGGCTTTGCGAGGTATTTACCATCTTCAAGGTATATATAACCCTTCTCCATCAGGGTTTTTAACAACTCCTCAATAAACAGTGGATTACCCCCGCCTTTTTTGAGTATCTTGTTCTTAACACTGAGAGGTAATCTCTCTATCTCAAGCAGTTTAGATATAAATTTGGCAGAATCTTCGTCTGTAAGCGGTAATAGGTCTATCTTCTCTGAAATAACTGAATTCATAATGCTATTTTTCCATCTTGATACTGTTGGCACCTCAAAGGTGGGTCTACTCATAAATATGAACATAATGGGTGTATCAACAAGGAACTTTATGAGGTGCTCAAATGAATTGAGTGAGATTACATCAGCCCAGTGAATGTCCTCAACACCAATAATAAGAACTCTCTTTGCCTCTGACCTCAATATCTTCTCAGCAATTGAGAGAACTTCTTGCCGATAGGTCTCAAAATCATCATCTTTTGAGTATTTCTCATAGAACAGAAACCCTAGAACTATTTCTTTAGCATCCGGTGGCAGATTTTGCAGTCCCTTCAATCCCCTTTCTACGCAAGCAGATGCGTCCTCCATTGTCATAAACTCTTTCAGATTAAAGTATTGTCTGAGCAAGGTCTTCAAAGGAAAATCAGGTTCCTGGGCGAATGGGAGAAATCTACTTTGAAAAACCTTCACCCCTCCAGCGGCAGATATAAACTCATTATACAGGCGTGATTTGCCTATCCCAGCATCACCTTCAATAAATACTACCCTCATTTTCTTCTCATCTGTCACCGTCCTCAGAATATATGTCAATCTCTTCATCTCCTCTTTTCTGCCTATCATCGGTGCTTGCAGTTGCTCTATACCCCTTACCTTCCCCCTCTTCCTCTTCAGTCCAAGGACTCTGAAAACATTCACCTTCTCCTGAATACCTTTTATCGTGGTCCTCTTGATGAACTCCATCTCAACAAACGCCTCTGCCCTCTTTGCGGTCTCCTCACTTATGAATATCTGACCTGGTGGCGCCAAATCCCTCAACCTTGAAGCCAGATTCACTGTGTCGCCTATAACTGTATAATCCCTCACCCCCTCTCCACCCACCTCACCTATCACCACCTTGCCGGAGTGAATCCCCATATGCATTCTGACATTCACCGGGAAGACGCCCTTCATCTCCGAGATAACCTGATTTATCTCTATGGCGGTTCTTATGGCTCTTTCTATATGGTTTTCGGTGGATATAGGGGCACCGAAGAGAACCAGCGCCTCATCGCCGATGAACTTATCAATTGTTCCGCCATACTTTTCACACGCTCTTGAGACAACCTCAAAAACGGTGTTCAACATCTCCCTCGTCTCCTCAGCATCAAGTTTCTTAGCAATTGTGGTGAAACCACTTATGTCGGCGAAGAGGACTGTAACATTCTTTATCTCCCCACCTTTCTCATCCACTAACTTCATGCCGCAGTTACCGCAATATCTCATTGCCTCTGGGTTCTCAAAACCGCAGTATCTGCATTTCATAACAGGTTAATTCTATATTGTTAACTATAAAAATATCAAATAAAATATTTACAAAAGGTGGTCAAAAAAGAAAAAACCAATAATAAAACAATAACTAAACCGTCTAAGAACAAAAAGTTATTGAACTAAGTAAGGGAAATAAACTGTAATAATTGTGTTATGAAAGGGATGTTCAGTAAAATCGGTAATAAGATAGTTATTACGCAAATCCTAATAATATCCATCCTTGTCTTTTGTTCTGCTCTTGTCTAAGTAGAAAAGATAATACCAAAGGTTAAGAGTAATATTGGTGATAAGCCATTTATATGCCCGTTCACATTCGGGGAGCAGGGATACCTTGGAAAGGACATTGGAAGCGTTCACGGAAATCTCCTGAACTCTATGGTAGTCATATCAAACAAATAGAAGCATAACCCCTATTAAAGCCCCGGCTCCAAATCCGGGGCTTACCTCCTTTAAAAAAGATAACAGATACATTCATTAATCAAGATATCAAATCATAGTGAAAATGTGATAAATTTATATGGGATATGTTATGAAGACAAAACTAAGGAT
>QMNJ01000130.1 GCA_003647715.1 Candidatus Coatesiibacteriota bacterium | reverse complement strand
TTCTCATTAAAGGATGAGGATGCGTTAATCAACTGTGTGGTTTTTAAGAGGATGGGTGGTTTTCTGAGGGGTGTTCTCAATGATGGTGCTATGGTTATGGTCTCTGGGAGGGTTGACATATATCCAAGAGGCGGAACCTACCAGATAATCGTGGAGACGGTGAAGCCGGTAGGGCGGGGTGCATTAGCGGTTGCCTTTGAAGAGTTGAAGAAGAAACTCGCAGAGAAGGGCTACTTTGATGTTGAGAGAAAGAGACCTCTTGACTATCTTATAAATGTTATAGGAATAGTTACCTCACCAACAGGTGCTGCACTGAGGGATATGATACGGATAATCTATCAGCGGAATCCATCATCGCATGTGATAATTGCACCTGCAAAGGTTCAGGGCTATGGTGCAGGTGAGTCAATAGTGAGGGGTATTGAAGCACTAAACAGTGATGGGCGTTCACAGGTTATAATCGTGGGTAGAGGGGGTGGGTCGCTGGAGGATTTGTGGGCTTTCAATGAGGAGATAGTTGCGGATGCCATCTATAACTCAAGGATACCGATTGTGAGTGCAGTGGGGCATGAGGTTGATTATACAATAGCGGACTTCGTGGCAGATGTAAGGGCACCCACCCCAAGCGCCGCAGCAGAGATGGTAACAAAAAGACGCTCTGAGATAATAAACATTATTGGGAAACTTGAGAGGCAGATTGAGTATCGCGTCATTAACAGGTTTCTAACAGAGGTAAAAGCTCTGAGGAATATATCAAGGAGTATGCCCTTCAGACAGCCGGAGTTTATGTTCAAGGACTACCTTTTGAGGTATGATTCAGCTGTCACTGATGTAGAGCGGGGAATGTTTGGAATATACAACGACAAGGTGGGTCGTCTCATTTCTGCTGTTGATAGGGTTGGGGAGCGTATGACTAAATTATATACGCTGGAGGAGAGAGGGCTTGAGGGTGTGAGAAAGAGATTGGAGGGCTTGAATCCGCTTGGTGTTCTTAAGAGGGGCTATGCCTATATTGAGGATGAGCATGGTAATAATGTAAATACAGTTAAGAAGGTGAGTATTGGAGCACGCCTTAAGACCAGATTGTATGATGGCAGGTTTAATTCCATAGTGGAAGGGGTGGAAGAAGATGCGTAAAGATAAGGGAGAAGATTTTGAAGCTGCGCTCAGTCGTCTGGAAGAGATAGCAGAGAGATTGGGCGAGGGGAATATTGGGCTTGATGAGGCGGTGAAGTTATATGAGGAGGGTGTGGAATTGATAAAGTTTGCCAGAAAGCGTCTGAGAGAGGTGAAAGGCAAACTGGATATTCTGAAGACCGAGCTGGAGGAGGACGAGGAGTTAGTTGAGGGCGAGATGCCTGAGGAGGTAAAGAGGATACTTAATGAGACAGATACTGTGGAAGAAGATGAGGGGGATGGGAAGAATGAAGAAGAGGAGGATGTAAGCGGTCTCTTCTGATTTTGGTTAAAATGCATAGAAGAGGTAAAGAGAGATTTAGTGAGCTTTTTGAGGCAATAGATGAGAGGTCAGCTCTCATAGAGAGGATGATATTTGACAGGGGCTTTCACAGGAGATTTTCGCCCAATCACCTAAATATTGCGGTTTACAGTTATTTCAAGCAGGGGGGCAAGGCATTGCGTCCCGCTGTATTGTTATTTGCCTGTGGTGCAGTGGGTGGCGATGAGGAGATGGCACTGCCTGCAGCTGCGGCACTTGAGGCATACCACACCTGGACACTGGTCCATGACGACATCATAGACCAAGACAACAGGAGGCGTGGTGGTCCCACCGTCCACGCCCTATTCAAAGAAGTAGGCGAGAAGGAACTGAATTTTGACCCAGATGAGGCGAAACACTACGGTATCTCCATGGGGATACTGGCAGGCGATATACAGCATGCCTGGGCGGTGAGTTTGTTGTGCAAAATGGCAAAAAGCGGGGTGAATGAGGGCTTGGTATTGGAACTGATAGATAAACTGGAGTCAGATGTCCTGCCCAGCTTATTAGAGGGTGAGACGCTTGACATACAATTATCAAGCGTTCCCCTATCAACGCTGACCGAGGCGAGCATCCTCAGAATGTTGTGGAAGAAGACCGGCGTTCTATACCGGTTTGCGGGCTGGGCGGGTGCCATAATCGGTGGTGGAACCATTGAAGAGGTCGCAGGAATAAGTAGTTTCTGCTCAAGGTGTGGACTTGCCTTTCAGTTAGTTGATGACATACTTGGTCTTGTGGGGGACGAGGATGTGCTTGGAAAGCCGGTAGGTAGTGATATAAGAGAGGGTAAGAAGACCATACCCATTCTATTCACTTATAAGAATAGTGGGAAGGAGGATAGAGATTTTATAGAGATGGTTCTCGGTAACCATAGGGTTGATGAGGGGAAAGTGAAGCGACTCGTGGAGATGGTGAGAGTGAGTGGAGGCATTGATTATACAGATTCTTTAGCCAGAAGATTGGTAAGTGGCGCCAGAGAGAAACTCAATGTTTTAAGGTATAGTAGGTATAAAAAGTATTTTGAACTTCTCTCAGAGTTCATAGTATCAAGAGATTATTGATGAGTGGTTCTAAAGTGGGTATAACCACAACTTTGCCTGTGGAGGTGATATTCTCTGCAGGAATGGTGCCTGTTGACCTCAACAATATGTTTATAGGCAGGGAGGATGCTTATCAGATGGTTGAGGGGGCAGAGGCGGTTGGTTATCCAAGGTCATTCTGCGCCTGGGTGAAGGGGATTTATTCAGTGGTCCTTGATGAGGGCATTGAGACCGTGGTAGGTGTCGTTCAGGGCGACTGCGCCAATACCCACGCCCTGATGGAAACCCTGAAGGATGAGGGAGTGGAGATAATACCATTCGCCTATCCATACGACAGGTCATACGAGAAACTCGCCCTTGAAATAGAGTGTTTCGCCAGTAGGTTGGGAACCTCCATTGATGATGCCGAGAGGTGGAAGACAAAGCTTGATGTCATAAGGTCAATGGTTCTTGTCATAGAAGAGGCAAACATTGATAGGCGGTTTCTTCCCGCCAGCGAGGTTAATCAACTCTTGCTTTCCACCTCTGATATGGAGGGCAATGTTGAGAGTTTTAAGGCAAGAGTTGAGGGGGCTTTAAAGGCAACGGAGAGGGATGCCCCAAAGCGGTCGGGACCAAGAATAGGTGTGGTGGGTATTCCGCCGATATTCACCGACTTTTATGAGTATATTGAGGGTGAACTGGGTCTTGAATGTGTCTATATTGAGGTAGCCAGGCAGTTTGCTTTACCTTTTGGAGGTGACGATATAGTTGAGGCGTATAGGAGATATACATATCCATATGGTATCTTCGCACGACTTGAGGATATAGAGAGGGAGGTTGCGAGGAGAGCAATAAATGGTATTATACATTATGTTCAGGGCTTCTGCTTCAGGCAGGTAGAGACAATGATATTGAGAAAGCGTTTAGAACTACCCATATTGCAGATAGAGGGCGACAGACCCGGCACTCTGGATGAAAGGACAAAGCTTCACCTTGAGTCGTTTGCGGAGATGCTATCTTAGGTTCATTTGTTCCTTATTGGTTTCATTAAAATATATTCAGATGCAGATATTCCAGCGATGGTGCCATCGCCAACAGCGGTTGAAATCTGCATTATACTACCTGCTCTTATATCACCAGCAGCGAAGATACCATCCTGCGAAGTAGCCATATCTCTGTCTGTTATTATAAACCCTCTTTCATTGCATCTGACGAGATTTGTAAACGGCTCTGATTGAGGAGTCCTTCCCACTGAAACGAAAACTCCATCAATATCTATTTCTTCGCTCTGGTTTGTCTTGAGGTTTTTGGTGATAACACCTGTTACTCTGTCATTACCCTGTATTTGAACTATGGAGTAAGGTAATCTGAACTCAATCTTGGTATTAGATTTTGCTCTTTCCTGGAGTATCAGGTCTGCTGTCAGTTGTTCCTGTATTTCTACCACATAGACCTTCTCTGCATAGTTTGCGATGTGAATTGCCTCGGTGATAGCAGAATTTCCTCCACCTGCGATGAGAACTGTTTTGCCCTTATAAAGGGGTCCATCACAGGTGGCGCAGTATGATACGCCTCTGCCGAAGAATTCCTGTTCACCAGGGATACCCATTTTTGCTGGTTTGGAACCGGTGGCAATTATGATTGCCTTTGATAGAATATTGTCGTTGTTTGTCTGAATGGTGTATTTTCCGTCTGCTAACCTAACACCCTTCGCCTCTGCTATCACTGATTGAGCACCGTGTCTTTTTGCCTGGTCTGCCATGTTTTGAGCCAGTTGAGGACCTGATATCTTATCACAGCCGGGGTAGTTCTCAATCTCGCTCAAGTAGTGTAGGTAGCCACCAAGGAGCCCTTTTTCAATTATAAGGGTGGAGAGATTGTTTCTGCAGGTGTAGATTGCGGATGTCAGACCTGCTGGACCGCCGCCCACGATTACTACATCAAATTCGGTATCTTTCATATACTTACCTCCGATACGAGCAATGAGTAATAAGCAGTTGAAGTTAGGTTTTACGCATATTATTGCAATTATATCATAAGCAGTGGGATTCTTAAGGCGGATAGATAATCACTGTTTATGTCTTAATTTGTTATCTATCTGAGGAGTTCTGTAATTCTTCTGGCGAAGAATGGTATTAAAGCAATGGGCAGGTAAGAGAATATCATAGGAATAATATAGGATACTCTCTCTTTTCTTGTTATGGTGGGGTATTCTTCGGGTGGAGGGTTGGCTAAGATGTTTCGCATGAAGTTGAGTGCAGGGGAGATATGTATGAGCATTGACAGGGTGAATATAAGGGCGAGTATTATATTTGCACA
>QMNJ01000129.1 GCA_003647715.1 Candidatus Coatesiibacteriota bacterium | reverse complement strand
CTGTCAGCCCTCTTCCGAGATATCCTAATTGCCTCCTCCACCACCTTCTCTGCCTTCAACAGCTCACCACGAACTATGAATATATAACCAAGAACTATAAGATAATCAAATCTCAAATCCAAATCTACATTAGCAAACTTGTCTCTATTTATCTCCAGAATATGAAGAGCATCATTAATCTTTGCATCCGATACATACCTCTGTGCCTTTTCTATCAGATTCCTAAGCATATCTCTAACATTATCAACCATAAACAATACCCTCATTCCCAAACATACAAAATTTTTAATGTGAATTACTCACTTTAGAAGTTGAAGAGAAAAAATAATATGATACCTACTCTCCTAGAACTATTATTATCTGGTCAAGCGATTCATCCAGGCGTCCATCCCCCATCCCGAAGAAGTCAAGGACAGGGATTATATGGCTCTTCTGACCCATACCGGTCCTGATGAATGTCTTATCATAATTGAACGAATCCGCATTCCTAATATCATTTATTCGTCCTCCGTGGCTCCTCAATAGGTCTGCTACCTGAGATGCCGCACCCTCAATACCAGAACCATTTAAAATCTCAAACGAAATACCGCTTAAATCAAATTCCTCATTACTCAGCGCATTTCTATAAATAGTTGGAATATCCTTCCCTATGATTATCTGTGCGTCAAGGCGAACTGGTTCAGGAAGTTCTGCTCTTTCGGATATCGTTTTCGTGGCGGAGATGAGCTTATTTAAGGATACAACCGATGACGGCACATAATAAATACTGTCCTTTACATCCTGCGGAGATACTATATAGGCAATAGATATATTTCCAAACCCCGTTGATTCAACGACGCTTTTGATATCCAGCCACCTCTCGCTACCCTCCCTTCCAATGAATACCCTCACACTGCACTTGCTCATATCGTCAATCAAACCACTGCCCTCAGAACCGTAGTTGAAATGTTCTACCTCAGCACCAGATAAGAACCTTTCACTGTATTTCAAAGAGGCATATACAAGGTAGAAGAAGCAGAGGAGGAGAATTACACCCATAATTGCCTTAGCAGTTCCATCTATCTCCTGGGAACTTTTTGTTCCTCCGGTTCTACCCACTCCAAATCTCTTCCTCGTCATACTATCTCAACCTCATCCATCGCAAGTCCATAATCCCCCACAAAGGTGACGCTTCCACCTATATACCCGGATAGTTTACTCAACAAAGGTTGTAGTCGCTCCTTTATTCTCTCAATGTTAAGCGGATGTATTTTCACCGTGAGATGCTTTTTACCCGTCATCATAAAATGCCTGTTTATCTCCCTCTCCAGCATTATAGCAAGGGTAGAGGGAGACGGAATCATACCCTCCCCCTTACAGAAGGGGCACGGGTCAAGCTCCCTCGCCGCAACCGACTCCCTCACTCGCTTTCTGGTCATCTCTACCAGACCCAGTTGAGACAACTCATGAATTTGAGGTCTAGACCTGTCATTACTCAGGAACTCCTGAAACTTAGAGATTACCTTCTTTCTATCCCCCTCATTCTCCATATCTATGAAATCCACGATTATAATACCACCAATATCTCTCAATCTAACCTGTCTTGCTATTTCCTCAGCCGCTTCTATATTGTTCTTAACTATGGTCTTGCTATGGTCCTTATTACCTACGAACTTCCCGGTATTCACATCAATACTTGTTAATGCCTCTGTCTGGTCTATCACGATATAACCCCCGCTTTTCAACCACACCTTCTTCTTGTATAACTGCTTAAGGTCGTCCTCTATCTTGAATGCATCAAAGATTGGGTATGAACCCTCATACAACTCCAGGCGGTCTTTCATATTGGGTAGGTTATGTTCAAGATATGACCTAACCTCCTTATAACTGTCCTTATCGTCAATTATTAGCTTATCTATATCCTCTGTAAATATATCCCTTATCACTCTTGGAACCATCTCAACATCCCGATATAGTAGAACCGGAGCCCTTGAGTTCTTTGCTTTATTGATAATTGTATCCCACCTCTTAAGCAGTATATCCATATCCCTCTTTATATCGTTCTTCAACTTACCCTGAGATGCGGTTCTTATAATAAAACCATGCTCCCTGGGCTTCAAATCCCTCACCACGCCCCTGAGCCTTCTTCTCTCCTTCTCAGATGATATGCGGTGTGATATACCAATCCTTGGTGTCCCAGGCATAAGAACTAGATATCTCCCTGGTATTGTCAAACCTGTAGTTAATTTGGGACCCTTCATCCCTATCCCCTCCTTCGCAACCTGAACTATCACCTCCTGACCCCGCTTAAAGAGCTTTTGAACATCCCTGGACTTGAAGCAAGGGGACCTCCTGGTCTCGTGGAATAATGCTATATCTCCAGGTGTAAACAACGATACATCATTTATGTGTAAAAAACCCCTCTTCTCCAGACCTATCTCCACAAATACTGATTGAAGACCCGGGAGAACATCCATCACCACCCCCTTATATATATTACCCACAAATCCCTCAAATCCCTTCCTCTCTGTGAAATATTCAACCAACTCCTCACCATCAAGAACCGCCACCCGAATTTGCTTGTCCTCAACATTTACTACTATCTTCTTTTCCATACCTATATATTACTAAATTCCAGTTTTATTTTACACCTATTTATACAAAACAAAACCATATATCAAAATGTCCTACCATTTCTTACTAACTCATTGCCATTGTATTTCACCAATTAAATATACACCATAAGAAAAACTCTCAACAACTAATTCAATAGACGTAATATGTCTATATACCTATATATAATTAATATAGGGTCAGAATAGACAATGGATAAAAAGAACATCATAAAAGCACTGGTTTTGGGAATGCCCGACAAGCTCATACTCCCAGATGTAGTATCAATACAGAGGTCAGAGACAAAAACATCCAGACATAAGAAACAGGGAGAAATACTCTATCTCTTCAGAACAAGAGTAGCAGGACTATACTTTTATGACGGCTACAAAAACATCGGTCTATTCAAACACAAAGACAAGGTAACACTTGTAGCAGAACCAGATAATCCATACGACTGGAATGCTATTGAGGTCTTTCACACCAGAACTGGTATAAAACTCGGCTATATTCCAAAGGACAAAAACGATGCCCTATCCTCATTAATTGCGGGTGGCTTCAAGGTTTCCGGCTTCATAGTTGAGATTATCAGCCAGAAGGCAGATACCCACCAATTTGATGACGAGTGGAGAGATATAATAATAGATATAATTTTAGAGATGTAACTATTTATGATACATTGTAGGAACTTGGGTCAAATGCATTTGGCATAAAAATTGTTCTAAAAAGACCCCTCAACCCATACACTGCAACCCTTGCATCCACCCAGGTTTTCATATTGACTGCTCTCTTCATTAAATACGCAGGTCTTGAGTAGAACCTTTTGAATCCCTCCCTCCTCAATTTCAATATCTCCTCTCTTGTCATAGTATATGGCGTGAACGCAACCCCCTCAAAGGTGAAATCCTCAAATCTGTCTGTTGTGAGTTTTCCATACTTCTCTACATTGTTAAACAACTCTGTCCCCGGGAACGGTGTGAGAGCATGAAAGTTCACATAGTCGGTTGGCAGTTTACATACCTCTTCTATGGTCTTCAAGCCATCTTCATAGGTCTGTCCAGGGAGACCGAATATTATCGGCGTAACTGTCTCTATACCTGCCTCTTTCGCCATATAAACTGCTTCTCTGTTCTGGTCAACCTTCACACCCTTCCTTATAGCATCAAGGTCCTTCTGAACCATACTCTCAAGCCCAAGCATCACCCCCCAGAAGCCAGCCCGTCTCATAACCCTAAATAACTCTTTGGATACATTATCTACTCTCATTGATGCATAGAAGGTTAAGTCATAACCACGCCTTATTATGCCCTCACATATCTGAAAAGCTCTCTCATTGTTATAGGCAAAATTATCGTCAAAGAACCTTATCTCCCTTATGAACGGAAAATCCCTTACAATCTGGTCTATCTCGCCCAGCACATTCTCGGCGCTCCTATATCTTATTTCATGTCTCTTTGACATCTGCCAGCAGAATATACATTCACCATTGCACCCCCGTGAAGAGAAGATATACACCGCCGGGAGACGCTTATATGTCCCCGTAGGTGGTCTATACATATGCAAGGGTACAAGGTGGCGAGCCGGATATGGCAGATTGTCAAGGTCTGCAATGGGCTTTCTCAATGCAGTTGATACAATCTGACCGTCATCCCTGAACGAGATACCCTTTATCTCTCCCCATGAACCTCGTTCATCCAATCCCTCTACAAGTTCAACTATTGTCTCCTCTCCCTCACCTACCACAACCACATCTATACACTCCGACTGCTTGAGCACCATCTCGTTGAAACCTACGGTTATCGGACCACCGACCACCACCTTCACCTCGGGTAAAACCTCTTTCACCGCCTTCGCCAACGCAGACACCCTGGGCAGAGAAAAGGCATTTGAGTAAACACCCAGCAAATGTGGTCTATAGTTATATATCATTCTAACCATATCTTCAAAACTGATGAATGCTCCATCAAGAACCATCACCCTGTGCCCCTCTCTCTCAAGCATACCTGCAATAGATAGTATTCCGAGCGGATGCCAAGCTCCTCCCACATCCTCAGCAAACTTCCCGGTGAAGAAGTCATTAGGTCTCCATGGCGACATACACAACACTACTCTCTTCTTATCCACCTATGACACCCCCCTGAACATATATCTTTTCATCACATCAAAGCCAGTTCTGAAAAGAAGCAACATATTGGTTCTATTACGAGTTTTGAACAACCTCTTCAGAATGTAATTCAATCTGAAATAGAAAGACCT
>QMNJ01000128.1 GCA_003647715.1 Candidatus Coatesiibacteriota bacterium | reverse complement strand
CCCGGATACCCCATCTACGAATCCATGATTAACTTCGTTGGTGCAGAGGCAGTCCCCATTCCCATAAGAGAGGAGAACGAATTCAGAATTGACACTGATGAACTCAAATCACTGGTTACTGATAAGACGAAGATGATAGTTATTAATTCACCGCAGAATCCAACCGGCGGTGTGCTTACCAGAGAAGACCTGAAGAGTATTGCAGAGATATGCCTTGACAGAAAGATATGGGTTATGTCCGATGAGGTATATATCAAGATACTGTATGAGGGAGAGTTTCATTCTATATACTCGTTTGACGGCATGAAGGATTTGACAATACTAATTGATGGTGCATCTAAGACCTATGCAATGACTGGCTGGCGACTTGGATTTGGTGTGGTGCCTGATGACCTGGCATTTCATATTACCCGCCTTATGACCAACTCTGTAAGTCATACTACGAGTTTTGTTCAGATGGCAGGTATAGAGGCATGGACAGGACCCCAGAATAGTGTTGATGATTTCGTAAAGGAGTTCAAGCGCAGGAGGGATGTAATAGTAGGCGGTCTTAATGAAATACCAGGTATAAGTTGCCATCTCCCCAAGGGTGCTTTCTATGTATTCCCGAATATTAAGGGAACAGGATTGAAGTCAAAGGAGATGGAGACACGACTTCTGGAGGAGGCGGGCGTTGCTTCTCTATCAGGGACCTCATTTGGCGAATATGGAGAGGGCTATCTCAGATTATCGTATGCAAACAATGTAGATAATATTAGAGAGGCACTGAATAGGATAAGGGACTTTCTTTTGAAGGTATAAAAGGGATTTTGATATTATATCTATTTAAGTGAGAGATTGTTTTGATTTGTTAACTCGCGGAAGAGTTTTATAGTAGAATTATGTCTAACCGTTATAGATGTTTGTAAGGAAGGAAGATGGAAGAAGGTAAAAAAACCAGGTTGTATGAAAGGCATATTGAGTTCGGGGGAAGCATTATTAATTTCAATGGGTATCTACTTCCAGTTAGATACACTTCTATAATAGAGGAGCATCTCGCTGTGAGAAATGCGGTTGGGGTGTTTGATGTATCTCACATGGGTGAATTCATAATTGAAGGGGGCGAATCACCTGCTTTCATAGATTGGCTTATCACAAACCGCGCTTCTGATATCCCTATAGGGAAGGTAGTTTACTCTCCGATGTGCCTTGAGACAGGTGGTATAGTTGATGACCTGTTATGCTATAGAATAGACGACAATAAATATATGCTGGTGGTGAATGCTGCTAACACCGAAAAGGACCGTAAGTGGATAAGAGAACATCTCAAGTGGAATATTAACTTCACAGATATTACCGATGATATAACCCTTATTGCAGTTCAGGGTCCAAAGTCCAGGGATGTATTGAGGAAATTGACCAATATTGACCTTGAGAATCTAAAGTATTACTGGTTCACCACGGGTAAGGTTGCTGGTGAAGATATACTCGTATCAAGAACCGGTTATACTGGTGAACTTGGATATGAACTGTATATTCGTTCTGAAAACGATGCATTAAAGATATATGATGCAGTGATGGATGCAGGTAGCGAGTATAACATAAAGCCAGTTGGTCTCGGTGCCAGAGATACTCTCCGTCTTGAGAAAAAGATGTGTCTCTATGGGAATGATATAGATGAGACCACTACCCCACTTGAAGCAGGTATTGGCTGGACTGTGAAATTAGACAAGGACTTCATAGGTAGAGAAGTTCTCTTGAAACAGAAGAAAGAGGGAGTTAAGAGGATACTTGTTGGTTTTAAGATGCTTGGGAGGGGGATTCCAAGGCACGGTTATGATATCTATATTGCAGGCAAGAAGGCGGGATATGTAACCAGCGGGACACATTCACCAAGTTTGAATGAGCCAATAGGTCTCGGTTATGTTCCCATTGAAAATTCAGGTATAGGAAGTGAGATAGAGATATCTATCAGAGATAAGAGAGTCAATGCGGAGATAGTTGAAACACCTTTTATATAGTCGGTGCTGGCTCTGGTTTTAGAAGGAGGGAGGTTAAATGATAGTAAAATTCACTAAGACCCACGAATGGATTGCGGTTGATGATGATGAGGGTGTGGTAGGTATAACAGAGTATGCTCAGAAAGAGCTGGGCGAGATTGTGTATGTGGAGATGAGGGAGATTGGTGAGACAGTTGAAAAGGGAGAAGAGATAGGAGTGATTGAGTCGGTGAAGGCAGCTTCGGATGTCTATGCTCCTGTCTCCGGTGAGATAGTTGAGGTCAACGAAGAATTAGAAGAAGACCCTGAGATGATAAACCGTGATGCTATGGGCGATGGATGGCTGTTGAAGATAAGATTATCCAATCCCGATGAACTTGAGGAGTTGTTGAGTGAGGAAGAGTATGAAAAATTGACTGAGGAGGGATAAATTGAGGTATCTTTCTCTAAGCGATGAAGACCGAAGGAAAATCCTTCAGGTGATTGGCATAAATGATATTGATGAGCTGTTTCAACAGGCGGGAGTTAAAGGTAGTATTGAGATTGGGCTGGGCGAGAAAATGTCAGAGCCCGCTGTATGGAGCCATTTTGAGAGATTGCAGAGTATGTGTAATGATGAACTTGTTTGCTTTTTGGGTGGTGGTGCCTATGACCACTACATCCCAAGAGTGATTGACCATATAATAGGAAGGGTGGAGTTCTATTCCTCTTATACACCATATCAACCCGAGTTGAGCCAGGGAACCCTTCAGAGCATCTATGAGTATCAGACGATGGTCTCTAAATTGACTGGTATGGAGGTCTCAAATGCCAGTATGTATGATGGCGCCACTGCACTCGCAGAGGCAATTTTAATGGCTCAGAGAATAAAGGGTAAGAGAACCAAAGTGCTTCTACCTGAAACACTCAATCCGCTCTATAAGAAAGTGGTGAACACATATACATCTGGAATGGAGCTTGAAAAGGTATGGATTCCATTTAATGGTGAAACAGGTTATATTGATGTTGATAGCTTATCGGAGCACCTGGATGAAAATGTTCTTTGTTGTGTGTTTCAATCCCCGAATTTCTTTGGAATAATAGAGAGGGA
The DNA here is from genome assembly GCA_003647715.1 of Candidatus Coatesiibacteriota bacterium. Taxonomy (GTDB): domain Bacteria; phylum RBG-13-66-14; class B26-G2; order B26-G2; family B26-G2; genus B26-G2. The sequence goes on along the minus strand of QMNJ01000128.1, from coordinate 1,804 downwards.
TATGGAGGAGTTAATTGAAGTGATTCACCAGAGTGGTGGTCTTGCAATTGTGTCCACTAATCCCATCTCTCTTGGATTGTTAAGAGCGCCCGGGGATATGGGAGCCGATATCGTTGTATGTGAGGGTCAACCACTTGGGTTATCTTTATCCTTTGGTGGTCCATATCTTGGTGTCTTTGCTTCAAGGAGGGAGTATATTCGGCGAATGCCCGGTCGTCTTATAGCCAGAACGGTGGATGTCAATGGCAGGAGGGGTTTTGTAATGACCCTCCAGGCGCGTGAACAGCATATACGAAGAGAGAAAGCGACCTCCAATATCTGCACAAACCAGCAATTATGTGCTCTTGCCACCGCTGTGTATATGGCTACTCTTGGTGATGGGGGTATAAGAGAGGTTGCCAGGCAATCTTTTGCCAAAACCGAGTATTTAAAGAAAGAGCTCAAAAGGGCAGGATTTTCACTGCCATATAGCGGTATAACCTTCAACGAGTTCGTGGTTGACCTTGGAAAGAAGGCGAAGAAAGTGGTAGATGTAGCACTAAATAGTTCATATGCTGTGGGTATAGCATTGAGTGATTATATGGATGGAGTTGAAAATCACCTGCTGGTAGCTGTGACAGAGAAGAGGACTAAGGTTGAAATGGATAAAATGGTATCTATACTAAAGGAGGCATAATGGAGAGATTACTATTTGAGATGTCCAAGGAGGGTAAGAGCGCCTATAGTATTCCACCACTTGATGTAGATGATATAGAGGTTGAGAAGGTAATACCTAAAAATATTCTGAGGTCTAAAAAGATAGGTCTTCCATCTCTATCTGAGGTAGATATATCAAGGCATTACACACGCCTCTCCCGTATGAATTATGGTGTGGATGTTGGAATATATCCCCTCGGTTCTTGCACAATGAAATATAACCCTAAATTGGGTGAAGACATATCGCGAATGGGTGGCTTTGCTTCACTACACCCTTTTCTCCCAGAGAGAGCGGTTCAGGGAGCTCTCGCAGTAATGTATGAATTGGGAGAGGCATTGAAGAAGATAACGGGGATGGATGCCATAACTCTTCAGCCCGCAGCGGGTGCACACGGTGAACTTACAGGTATGCTGATTATACGGGCATACCACAATAGTAAAGGAAGGCGACCAACCAGGGTCTTGATTCCTGACTCGGCACACGGCACCAACCCTGCAAGTGCTACTATCGCTGGTTTCAAAACCGAACAGACACCATCTGATGAGCGCGGTAGAATAGATATTAAAGCCCTTGAGAAGCAATTGGATGAAGATGTTGCAGGTATGATGGTAACTAATCCCAATACCCTGGGTCTCTTTGAAAATGATATGCCAGAGGTTGCCAGGTTGCTTCACAATGTGGATGCACTCCTCTATTATGATGGAGCTAACCTGAATGCTATTATGGGCAAGACCAATCCTGGTCTGATGGGCTGTGATATAGTCCACCTTAATCTCCATAAGACATTCGCTACACCCCATGGTGGTGGTGGTCCAGGTTCAGGTCCCGTGTGCGTAACAGAAAGATTGAGGGAGTTTCTGCCAGTTCCCATAGTAGAACGGGATGGCGATGGGTTTAGGTTTGACTACGACCTTAAAAATACTATAGGAAAGGTTGGGTCATTCTTTGGTAACTTTGGTGTTTTTCTTAAAGCACTTGCATATATTTTGTCAATGGGTGATGAGGGTATCAAACGAGTATCAGAAGATGCTGTTCTGAACGCCAACTACTTGAGGAAGAGGTTAACGGGTGTATATGACATTCCATATAATTATGTATGTACTGTCT
>QMNJ01000127.1 GCA_003647715.1 Candidatus Coatesiibacteriota bacterium | reverse complement strand
CTCTAATTCTTCCATAATTACATCCTATGATAAGTATTATAATATTTTCATTTAAATATTTTGTCTATAAAAATTAATTATTTTTTAAAATTTAATCATCGCTAAAACACCGATATTATCTCCGCCTGCTGATAATGTGGGTTTATCAGCAAGCCATTCTCTCTGCTCTCAGTGATTAGTATCTCCTCAGCCAGTTGAATGGCTTTCTCTCTATCGTTTAGATTTAGCTCAATGAACCATATAGGATATTTAATCACCGACTTTATCTCCCTATATCCCCACTGTCTCCAAAGTATAGGTGCCAGGTCCTCAACCCCCTCAAGGTCGGAGACCCTTGCCACCAGTCCGGTTCCTCTGCTGACACTGAACACCTTTGAGAGGTCTCTGTTCCGATTGAGTATTACTGCGGTTTCTTTGTTCGGATTGCAGAACAGGGTGGTTTTCTCTATGGCATCACCTATGAGTGCTACCGCCTTTTCTTCTGTTTCATCTGTTGCTATTTCAAACAATGCTGATGACTCAAGACGGTTGAGCACCTCTTTGTAACCCATTATGTTGGTGAGGGTCTGTATTGCTGTTATTGCGGTAAGGTCGGGCAAACGGGATTTTATGATGACTGATATATTCATTGCTTGTGAGTGATTATAAGATAAGCAGAGGCGCTTTTCAAACACCTCTGCTTTTATGATGAAGCCGGGCTGTTAACTAATGTAGTTTAAAGTGCATAGGCATGGCAATCCACACACCAATTGGTTTGTTATTTTGCAGGGCGGGGGTGAATGTGCATTCCCAAGCAGCGTCAACGGCTGCCTGGTTGAATGCCTCAATTTCCATCGGCTGGGTTACAATCACATTCTTTACCAGACCATCGGGTCCTACATAGACCATAAGTCCAACTGTTCCCTCTACTCCACCCTCTCTACCGATGGCTGGGTATTCTGGTTCAACTTTTCTCTTGAACTGGGGTGCAACCTCGTATGCGACAAATTCTATGTGGTCAACGGATGCTCCTTCCCATTCTAAATCTGCATCGGTAACCTCAAGTTCGGTTCCCTCAGGAACTCCGTGTTCAACGCCGGGTACATAATCGGTGATGGTCTCTTTCTCTGCCAGTTCATCGGGGACGGGCATAGGCACTTCACCTACCGTTCCCTCTGCAGGGAGACCTGTTGGGACCTCTGTCATGGGCATAATTGAAGGTGGTGGTGGAAGCTCGTCGTATTTCACCTGAACCTTAATCTTGTGCTTCTTTTTACTTAAACCACCCTCTCCCTCTTCGCCCTTGGGAATAAGGAATGCTCCAATTATGGCTCCGTGAAGAACGATAGAAAGAACCAGACCCCACTTATAGAAACCTACAAATTGCCAGCGCTTTCTCTCTTTCTCAATCTCTTTTATCTCTTTATCTTCCGCCATCTTGACCTCCACTTAAGTATAGCATATATTCTATGGAGTTATTACAGCACACATATCATAATATAATAAAAAAATTAATCAATCTCCATACAAATTATTTAAGGAAAAGGGGAAGACCTACTTGCATCAATATCAAGAAAGTCGTGCTCTTCGTGCATATCGCAATACCTTGTTGGTTCTGTGCCTGCAATAAAGGTCTCCATCTTGACCTTGGTGCATTTGTTGGTGGCGAGAAGTCCTGATTCCTCGCAGATAGCAACTCTTACCAAATTGCCTCTTGCCTCAAAGGTCTTATTATTATCTTCTGTTATGGAACCCATCAATCGTCCCCATATAGGGGCTGCAACTGAACAACCAGAAGCCCAGTAGTGGATTGGATTGTGGTCATCTCTTCCCACCCACACACCGCAGAGAAGGTCCGGTGTGAAGCCAATCATCCATACATCAGCACCTGCTTCTGTAGTTCCTGTTTTGGCGGCGGCTGTTCCCTTGAAGCCATATTGTTTGGCGGTGGTGCCTGTCCCTCTCTCAATAACTCCTGTCATCATGTCTATCATCACCGAGCAGGTCGCCTCAGGGAGGACTACCTCCTGCTGGGGTATATGATGTTCAATTATGTTACCATCTCTGTCTTCTATGTATCTAATAGCATAGGGTTCTGACTTTACCCCATAGTTTGCGAGGGTGGCATATCCAGCGCACATCTCAAGAAGGGTTACATCTGATGAACCGAGAGCGAGTGAGTATACTGGATTTAACTTGCTCTTGATGCCCATCTTGTGTGCATATTCTGCTAATGTCTCTATGCCTATTCTATCTACTGTCTTTGCAGCAATGATGTTGATTGATTGCTCAAGAGCATATCTGATGGTCATAGGTCCTGAGAACTTTCGGGAGTAGTTGTGAGGACTCCATTTGATGCCAGGTGCGTCAATAGCGAATGGTGCGTCTATCACAATGTCAGCGGGAGTAAAACCATTATCAATAGCGGCAGTGTAGAGGAAAACCTTGAACGATGAACCAGGTTGTCTCTTAGATTGGTATGACCTGTTAAAAGGGCTTTCATTAAAGTCCGCACCACCCACCATAGCCAGGATTGCACCATCCTTTGGGTTAAGGACGATAATTGCACCTTGATAGAATGGTCTCATTTCGTATGAAACTCTTAACATATTGTTGTCTTTGTCTATCTCGTTCACCTTTACATAGACCACTTTACCTACTTCTAGGACATCCTCAGGTGCGAAGTCAAATGCCCAACCTTCATAACTGATGTCCATCATGCCTCTGATGTTCCCCCCGAAATATACATAACAAGTTGATGAGGTTATCTTTTCCACTTTTGCTTTTCTTATCTGACCCCTTTTAATCTCTGATAACTTCAGATTATCCTTTATTCCTGGGATTTTATAGGGATATATCTCTTCAGTCCTTTCAAGACCCCATAGCATTGCTTCATTTGCTTTCTTCTGTATATCTAGGTCCAGAGTGGTATAGATATTCATACCACCTCTATATATGGCGCTTGAACCATATTTTATCTCTAACTGTCTTCTTATATACTCGGTGAAGTATGGGGCGGGGTCATCTTCCTTGGGTTTAGGATTGAGCTTTATGGGCTTCTGTTTCGCCTCCTCCGCCTCTTCCCTGGTGATGAACTTGTTCTTAACCATCATTTCCAGGACCAGATTTCTCCTCTTTTTTGCGGTCTCAATATCGCGAAACGGTGAAAAAGCCCACGGTGACCTCGTGAGTCCTGCAAGCAGGGCACACTCATCAAGTGTTAGTTCACTAAGTTCTTTGCCGAAGAATACCTTTGCGGCTGCGCTTGCACCGTGAGCTCCATGACCATAGTAGACCTGATTGAAATAGAACTCAAGTATCTCGTCCTTTGTATAGTTCCTTTCGATCTGCAGGGCGAGCATTATCTCTTTTATCTTTCTTAATATAGTGCGTTCTTTGGTTAGAAAAAGGTCTCTTGCCAGCTGTTGTGTTAGTGTGGATGCGCCCTGCCTTCTTGACCAGGTTATAAGGTCAACCCATAGAGCTTTTACTATTCTAATGGGGTCAATACCCCAGTGACTGTAAAATCTCTTGTCCTCAATTGCCAATGTCGCATATTTTAAGTTATCTGGTATCTGTGATAAATTGACAATCTCTCTCATCTCAATGTAGAAGGAAGTTATAAGACGATTGTCTTTATCATATATGTTGGTAGGTAAACTTGGTTGGTAGTTCTCCAGGACAGATGGGTCGGGCAATTCATATGTGAGGACCTGTAATAAACCAATTGTAAACCCAATAAGAGATGAGATTGAGATGATTAGTATCTTGGCAATCCTGCCAGACCTATTATTCCTCTTCTGCTTCATATATTTCTGATAGATATTATCTGGAAAGTGCATAATTAAGAATTATACTTATCTAATAACCGATGTGTCAATAGGGCTTTTATATCTTATAAACATAGATTTTAAGAATATGATGATAATTAAGGATGCCTTTTTGATTGGGGGGACTAATCCTCGATATAGTCAGGTAGGATATATTTCATGGGGTCTTCATGAATACCGTTCACAATTACCTCATAGTGGAGGTGTGAGCCGGTCGCCCAGCCGGTTGCACCTATAAGACCGACAACCTGACCTCTTGTTACTGCATCTCCCTCTTTTACCAGGAGCTTAGAGAGGTGTGCGTATCTGGTCTTGAAGCCGAACCTGTGTTTGATAACAACGACCAAACCGTAACCTGACTTCATTCCGGCGGTTTCAACAACACCATCGGCTGATGCTACAACTGGAGCCCCGTATGGCATAACTATGTCAATGCCTCTATGGAACTGTATTCCTCCACCTAATGGATTCCTTCTATACCCAAAGCCAGAAACGATAGGACCGCCAGTGGGTTTTAGAGTGGGGGTGTATTTCCATATTCTGTTCTGAAGTTCTACCTTTTTCTTAAGGGTTTCCTCAGCCGAGTATCCTATCTTTACTTTCTGGTAGAGTTGGCTGAGTTTAGAAAGACGAATATCTTTCATCAATTCTGCATCAGCGCCCTCAAGTTTACCACCGACTGCAATGTTTTCTATTCTATTAAGGATTGATTCTTCATCATATAACAGTCGGATATTCTCACTGAATTCTAATCTCTTCTCTAGTTCTTGATTCAGTGTATCAACTTTCTCAGAAAGATGGTTAATATTCTGTGTTCTTGCTATTTCAGTCATCTTCAGATATTGCAGTTTGCTGTTAAGGGAAATTCTATCCGAGTAACTGAAACCAAAATATACATTCACACCCAAGAAGGCGGTGAAAGAGACAATGAGTATCATTATTGTCAATTTATTTATTGTAAAAGTGAATGACCGGTTAACAAACCGTGGTGAGAGAATTATAGTAATTCTCTTCTGATATAGTTCCTTCAAATACCTATAAATACGCATATCAAATATGACAAACAACCTTATAT
>QMNJ01000126.1 GCA_003647715.1 Candidatus Coatesiibacteriota bacterium | reverse complement strand
GTATAACTCACAGAGGTATAATAAATGAAAAAATTAGACCTCTTTTTTAATTATTTAGTTATTGTTCCGAATTATGCTTTATAGGGGGTGAGATAATGTGTGCCTTTGAAGGTTCAGTGTTCTCCGATAAATGGTCGGATTCAATCTACAACGAGCAATACTGGTGGAATCGCCCCGATTGTTCAACGGGGAAGTGCGGTGCTAAGGCACTCAGTTTCAGTAATAAATGTTGGGGGTGTATGACCTCAAGAGAGAGGAAGAGATACAGAAAAAATCTTCTTATCAGACACAGGGATGGAGAGAGTTTAAGGGGTCTCAATCTGGTTGAGGTCAACCTGGCGGGAGCGGATATGTTTGGTGTGCATCTTGAGGGGTCCGATATGCGTGAGGCGAACCTTGAAGGTTGCGACCTGAGGAACTCCAATCTTATAGGTGTTGACCTGCAGAATGCAAACCTCAGGGGTGCAGATATGGGGTGGGTGAATCTGAAAGGGGCATATCTGTGGAACGTTCATCTTGAGGGTGCAGACCTACGAAATGCCTGTCTTGAGGGGGCATACCTGAGGTATGCTTACCTTCAGGGGACTAATTTTCTGAAAGCGGACCTGAGGGGGGCTGACCTCTCGTATGTGAGAGTCGGGAGGGATGTGGGTGAGCAAAGGCATCTTCCCGAGAAGACATCAGAGGGTGCATCTGGCGAAAACTCTATGGGTAAGCCCATCGGTAAGGATGATATGCGGGTTACTGACCTCATGGGTGTTAAGTATAATGTTCATACCAGGGTTTTTCTCTATCCACTATTCACTGTGGGATGGTTTTTCAGATGGTTGTGGAAAAAGATTTCAGGAGGTGAATTGCCTGAGAGGTTGGCTCTTACGAGTTTCAGAAAGACAGAGTTCACTGGTGTCAATACTACTGAATTAGACCCATCAAAGAACATAAAGTTATTAACGGATATTAAATACCAGCAGGCGCTATTTGAGTTTAAGAACCGAAGCTGGTTCAATAGAAGGATAGTGTATCCCCTATGGGGATTAACATCCTATTTTGGGGAGAGTTTACAACTCTGGTTGTTCTGGATGGTGTTTATCGTCTGGGTGTTCGGGCTGGTGTTTGCTAACAATCCGGATTTCATACTCCCCGCGGAAGAGCGCTTCAGCAATCCCTTTGAGCCATATTACACCTCTGCGGTCATATTTATGCCCCTGGGAATGATAAGTTCTGTTCCGAAGTCGCTTGCTGGTCAGATACTGGTAATTATTGAGGTGGTTCTCGGCTTCATAATGTTTGCCTCGTTGGTATCATTCTTCGCCAATAAGTTCGTAAGGCGGGAGAGAACATAGATTTCTTGTGGATAACGAATTAGTATGGGATTGATGTGGTTTTGATTGCTGCCTTTGATTAGGGTTGAGTAGAAGCGGGTTGAGAATGTGTAGGCAATTATTGTTAATATTTATAGTAAGTCTTTTCTGAGAAATACAAATTCAAAGTAGTTTTTTCTTACTGGTGTTTTATACTTTTTTACAAGAGTATATTGTTTAAACCTAGGGTCATTTACGATTGAGTTTAATTCGGGTGTATAATCAATATTGTCCCAGTCATAACTTGTGATGACAACAGCGCCAGCATTGAAAGAGTAGAAATAATCTATGACTTCACTTTCAGATAGGTTACCTTTTGCGAGGAATTCATCATTTAGCTTTCCAAAATCCACAGTTTTAAGTTCTGAAAAGTATGGAATTGCGCCAGCATCCATATATATGATTAACCACTCTGATGTGGGAACATTTTGCTTTAGGAACATTCCAGCTGGTTTATGAACTTCATCTATTAGTTGTTTATATTCTGAGCAAAAAGTTATTTCTCTTCTAAGGGTTCCTAAATATACTAATATCTGTATAAGGATAAGGGAGGCTGTTAGTATTTTTAAAATACGATATCTAAGATGTTTATCTCTACGAGTCCACTGTATAACATATAGACCTAGGTCTATGAAGACACCAATAATAATCAAGAATACTACAAAGAATGGAACGAAGAAGCGATATGAAAAGTTCATAAGTAAAGATGATTGTGCGTATTGAATGAACACTAATAATAGAAAGATTGTTATTGCAAAATAAACAACAATATATTGGGGATTTAATGAGTAAACTCGCTTCTCTCTTATTCTCTTGAGTGAGAGGTCCGGGTCTATAACATTTAACAGGATACATATTAGCATTGGACCTGATAGGTATGTTAATAAGAATCTATACATGTCTTTAAATGTGTAAACATTAATGGTGCCTGAATGGGTTTTAACATAGAAAGTATTTGGTAATATCTGTCCGTAAAATTTCCATCTCCATAAGAAATATATTAGACCTGGAATTAAATACACGAAAACTGAAAGAAGTATGAATGGGTATGGTTTCTTTTTCTTATATTTGACCTTAGTAAAAATCACAGCAATTATTGATATTATTGCGAGAACAACTCCCTCAGGTCGTATGAGACCTGCGAGAAGAAGAAGGAGGAGGAGTAGGGATTCTCGCTGAATTTGCTTTTCTTTATTTTCAAGACATATTAATAAGGTGAATACGCATGATGCTATAACACTGCTGAATAGGGTAGTTTCAAGACCACTTAAGGCATGGGTAAACATAAAGGGAGCAGTGAAGTAGAGTAGCACAACAATACTACGAGTGACTTCTCGTATAGATAATCTTCGTAAAATAAGATAAATCATGAAACCACCGAATAAATAGAATGTTACACCAATTATGTGGCTTCCCAGAACTGGGGAGATTCCAACCTTAATAAGGCAAGCTAAAATAACTGGTAAAACTATACCAGTATAACCCTCAACGGGGTCCTCCCCTATGTTCCAGGTCAATTCTGAGTGGTTAGCAAGGTTGTCAGCATAGCGATATATTATATAGGCATCATCAACTGTCCATTTAGGAAAGACAAATAGTATGACAAGTGCATATATGATGACTATTAAGTATAATAATTTTGTCATGATATTAGCGATAAATTCATCAATTAAAATATTCTTTTAGTTTCTCAAATTATAGCTTTAACTTTGTAATTTAGTATAGTTTAAGTATAAAAAATTTTATTGTGTCAAGCAAGAAATTTCTTAGAACAATGGATATGTGGAGATTATAATGAAAATTGGAAAATTAAGATAATATACTTATATGATAGTTACTTATAGTTGTTATCTTGGTTTTTTCTTTTGTATCATTCTTCGCCAATAAGTTCGTAAGGCGGGAGAGAACATAGATTTCTTGTAGATAACAAATTAGTCGGTATGTTCCTGACTATTTTGTGGTATGAATATTTATAAGTATAATAACATCGCAATGGTAGATAATCTCATCATCCAATCAAGATGAAGAATAAGAAGATAAGCGCTCCCCCGCTACCGCCCAGAAGACCATACAGGAACGGTCTTGCACCGGAGGTCTTCTTTATCGGTGACAGGTATATTCTCCCCATTGACTCTGTGATATTTATGGTCTCGGTGCGGTGATGGGGTATTTTACCACCATCAGTCCACCATAGACCGAACTCATGTTTACCCACCGGAAGGTCAACTACTCTAACCGGGAGTGGTCCAACCTCTATGCCGTCCACCTCCAGTATCACATCCTCCTTCATCTCTATTGCAGAATAGACATCTAAGGTTATCTTCTCGTCAGTTGCAAGGATTGAACCTGCGAGAAAGAATATTGTGATGATTACAATTACTCTTGCCATAATACCTCCCTTTAGCCAAAGCCACCAGATAGTGAGACAATAAGTGCGAAGCCCCCTATGAATGTCAATGTAAAACCCGCTGTTGCTCCAAGTATCACCTTTGCTGTCTTGGATGAATATGTCTCAGTGACAGGTGTCTGAATGGAGATGTTCTCCGGTGTTATTCCGCCCTCAATCATCGTCTCAAATATCAGGTCGCCCTTCTTATCATAACCTTTAAGTTTGAATGTCTCACCATTTATTACAGTAATATGCGCTGGTGTTATACCGACTGTCTTCTCTTCAATTTTCAGATTAATATCCTCTCCCAGGGAGGATATGTTAATAGTGTATGTCTCTAATTCCTTCTCTGAATTATCATCTATTTCTTCGGTCTCCTGAATGAGTGTTTTTTCTTCTCCTTTTGCACTCAATGGATATAGTGTAAATACAAATGCTGTTATAATGGCAAATACCATCAATCTGTTCTTAAAGAAGTCCATAATAAAGTCCTAAAGAGAACATGAAATACTTCTCCATAACAGGGTCCCATTCCCACTTTTCAAAACTGCAGAATGCAACACTTCCGCTCAATCCCCAGATGTGTCTTGATTTGAAATTAGGGAATGGGTCATAGTTAAAGAAGAATCTATACAGGTTAGCATTGGCTCCAATCTTAAGGAGGGTTACACCTCCCCCTATCTGCAGGCGACGCTCTCCTTTTCTAAAACTCACCATCGCCTTCAATGTAGGGCTGAAGTATTCAATTCCACCTCCGAACCACAGCAGTGGTTCCTGATTTAAATTACATAATCTTATGTATGCGTTTACATCACAGTAGAATGACAATAAAAACGATTCACTCAGTAATAAGTCACCTCCTGTTGATATATAGCGTTCACCTGTTGAAAATAACAAGAAAGGGTATAGTTTCGTATTGATAGCAAGATATGATTTCTCCAACATAAGGCGGGCTCCGATGGGTGTTATTAACTGACTGCAGAAGAACTCCCTTTCAGGTCTATACTTCACCACACTTATGAACATCGTCTCCCAGTAAAGGTGCGTGCTTATGAACGAAGGTGGTGGAACCTTGGTGCCCTCGGGATAGTGGAATTCAGTGATTGAAAAACAAGTAGATATAATCATCAATAAAGCAAGGAATATAATAATTCCCCTCATTATAAT
>QMNJ01000125.1 GCA_003647715.1 Candidatus Coatesiibacteriota bacterium | reverse complement strand
GCGACCGACTCCGCCATAGACGCCCTGGTATATCGTCTCTATGGACTGACAGATGAGGAGATAAGGATTGTGGAGTGTGGAGTATAATACAAACAAACAGGACCGTAAGGGAGAATAATAATCCTCCCTTACAAGCGTTCTGGTATATAAAATGCATAAGAGGAAATTATTGAGGCGCTTCTATCAAAGGGGTGCTGTTTATTTTATTACAACTTACACCAAAAATAGATATCCTTTCTTTAAGGAGGATGTATTCTGCGAGGTTCTATCTTATGAGGTGGATATCTTATCCAGAATGAAGGAATTCATAACACACGCTTATGTGATAATGCCTGACCATTTACATATTCTCATACAACCGGAGGGTGAGACCAACATAAGCAAGATTATGCAGAGCATAAAGAAAAACTCATCAAGATATATAAACCAGATTATTGATAATAACCCTGTAAGGGAGATTTATAAATCTCCCTTACCGGTGAGTGAGGGAATAAAGGAGGATATAAAAGCATTTGAGAAGCATCTGAGTGGGTTGATAGATTTTTTCTTAAACAAATACAGCGAGGACGAGATTTTAACTATGCCACGCTTCCAGTGGCAGAGGTCATACCATGACCATATCCTGAGGGATAATGAGGATACAAGGGATTATTATGAATACATCATAAATAATCCTGTAAAAGAATCTGTGGTGGATGACCCGTATGATTACAGATGGATATATATTAGGGATAGTGATGACTTTGGAAGGGCTCCTCACCTTTGTAATATGGGAGGATTAAAGCAATATTGAGTTCAGTGAATTATATGATGTTAAGATGCACGACGAGATGGTGAGGTTGGTGGAGTGGATGATGGATTTGAAGAGGCGGTATCACGAGACCGACGATGAGCGCCTTCGCACACAGCTGGGTCACGCCATCAATGCGACCGACTCCGCCATAGACGCCCTGGTATATCAGTTGTATGAACTGACGAATGAGGAGATAGCTCTTATAAGTTACTAATTATGCGTAGATATTCATCATGGTCTATATTTAGTGTTCTCAGATTATTTTTAATAACATAAACGGGAATCTCCTTTACCCTTGGAAATATTATAGGTCGTTTAAGGTCCTTGCATCTATAAACAAGATGGTCACCCTTTGTTCGTATGTATTTACATCCTACATACTTTAAAAACTTCTCAAACTTTTTATAGTGTACAGAGGTTATTTTAGGCATTAATCTATCTCAGGAGGGTATGGGGATTTTAACTTCCTCTATTGAGTGGTCAATCTCAGGAGGAATCCATCCTTTGTCAAGCTCTTTCTCCTTTCTCCAGCCGCATTCTTCAAGAACTGTATCAAGGGTTCCCATCTCAATAATCTCTTCAAAGAATATTTTTACAATCTCCTCAAACCTTCTCTTAGCCTGTTCTGAACTATCACCACATGTTGAAAGGTCAAGGGCAGGGGTGTATGCAATATACTTGTCTCCTTCCCTAAATATGAAAACGGTTAGTTTCACATTCTGTAGTTTAACCATCTTTATCCTCCTTTTTTATTATAACATTTTTTATGAGATATAATATTAACTAAATAGATTATAATATTTATAGTGTATGATGGATTTGAAGAGGCGGTATCATGCCAGAGATGATGGTCAGAGGCGCCGGCAGTTGGAATATTCCATAAATCCAGCCCACCATAGACGATACGAAACATTAATTATATTCTAATCCCCGCTATCCTCCACCACAACCTTCGTGAAGTCAGCAACCCTGAGAAAGAGACCTGATATAACCTCCATAAGAGCCAGGCGGTTCTTCTTCAGACGCTCATCATCGCACATCACAAGCACATTGTCAAAGAAACCGTCAACATAGGGGCGGAGTTCCGAGAGCATTAACAAAGCACCCCCATAATCTCTCTCACCAATCAACTCAGAAACCGCTCCCTCCCTCCTTTTGAACTCATTGTATAGCACCCGTTCATCCTTCTCAACGAGAAGCGTGGTATCAAGTTCTCCCCACTCAATCCCCCAGTCCCTGCCCTGCCTGACCATATTTATCACCCGCTTGAACGCAATGGTGAGAGCGGGGAACGCCTCCACCGTTGAGAACTCTGACAGTGCCTCTGCACGCCTTACTGCCTCCACAATGTCATCAATCTCCTCGCCAATCCCCGCATCCGCAATGTCATACCTTATCCCCCTGCTCTTTAAGACCCCTCTCAACCTTTCAGAGATGAAGCCCTTAATCTCCGCTATGATGCCTCCATCAACCCCAATGCCATCAAAGTTCGTCAGTGCTCTCGTCAATAGTTCGCTGAGGTTCACATTCCACGGCTCAACGCCAAGTGCTGAACCATTGACACCCCGATTGTTAGAGCACATAAGAGTGTAGATTAGCCCCAGCGTCTGCCTTCTGACAGCGAATGGGTCCTCAGAGCCCGATGGTTTCATACCACAGACGAAGGCGGATACCACAGTGTCAGTTTTGTCTGCGGCTGATATTAACCTGCCGAGGGGAGATTGTGGTGGAGAGTCATCTGCTGTTCGTGGAGAATAGTGTTCGCCTATCGCAACCGCCACATCCTCATCGTAGCCACTCGCCCTCGCATAATACATTCCCGCAATACCCTGTAGGTGAGAGAACTCCTTCTCCTGTATTAGATTACTCGCAAGGTCTGCCTTGCACAGTCGCCCCGCATCATCAATCATCTTCTTCTTCAATTTGATGCCAACCCTCTCTGATATATAGTGTGCAAGGTTGATAATCCTGCTCGCCTTGTCCGCCATAGTGGCATCTTCACCCAGTTTCTCAATGAAGATAATCTTATCAAGCATACCTGCGAAGTGGTCCAGCCCCGACTTAATGTCCTCATTGTAGAAGAAGCGTGCATCTCTGAGACGTGGTTCAAGAGCTCGTTGGTAGCCCTTCACAATAATGCTGCTTGCCTTGGGATTACTATCGTGCAGTGCTACAAACCTGTTTGTCAGGCGTCCACCTCGCCTCTTAGCCACCGGAAAGAAGTTCTGATAGCCCATAAGAGCCGCCTCTATTATCTCCCGAGGGAGTTCAAGATAGCCACCATCAAACTCGCCCACCACCGCAGTCGGGTTCTCCAGCGTATCCACAATCCTGTCTAGCTCACTGATGAGCTCTAATCTATCAGTTTTAGTGTTCAACACATCTCCGATAGAGGCGAGTGCGACCTTCTTTCTCTCATCGTGGTCATATATCACCTTACCACTTCTCAGCTGGCTTAATAATTTATTCGCACTGGTTATAATAATCTCTCTATTGCGGGCAAGGACCCTGTGCCCGTAGGTGATATTACAAGCTCTTACACCGGCGAAGGTGAGGTCAACCACCTTATCATCAAGCATACAGAGGAGCCACCTGATGGGGCGTGGGAACATCACCTTCGTCCTATTCCAATACATGGTCTTTCTGTAGGTGATAGTCAACAGCGCTTCGGGCAGTTTCTCTCTTATCGCGGTCTCCGCGCTCTTGCCCTTTATCTCCACCTTGCAGGCGACATACCTACCCCCCTTAACTTCTTTTATGTTAAGTTCATCTATGCTTACACCACAACGCTTTGCAAAACCGACCGCCGCCCTGGTGGGCTTACCCTCTCTATCAAAGGCGACATCGTATCTGGGACCCACCACCTCCTCCTCCACATCTGGCTGTTGGGCTCTCACGCCCCTTGCTATGGCTATGAGGCGCCTGGGGGTGGAGTATGCCTCAACAGAGGCGGGATTCAAGCCGATGTCGGTGAACATCTGCTCAATCGCCGAGAGTAGCATCTGTCTGCCATCCCTGACGAAGGGGGCTGGAACATCCTCCACGCCAATCTCAAGTGCAAATGTATGGGTTTTAGCCCTCTTACTCATAGAGAGAAGGATAGCATAAGGGGAATGAGGTAGTAAATATCTAACCCTACATAATGCTTAAAGATGTTTCAAAAGGGTGATTGGTGGAGGTAATGATACATAAGAAGTCAAAGATATCTAAAGAGTTTTATGGGTGATTAAGAATTAAGAGAATAAAAAAATACTGAGGTCCTGTAGCCAATTATTATGAGGTATTAGGAGAGTTGTCAACCCATACAAATTCAATGTTGTTATCCTGTGGTGGTTCAGTCCTCTTTGGTATTTCATATCCTTCAAGGTTAAAATCATTATCTGATGAAGATGGTATTATTGGTTCTCCATTGCGTGTGAATATCACTACTGCTATCTCCTCCTTCTTACCCTCAAGTTCTCTGTAAACCAGTTCCATCAACTTTGAATCAATATATTCAGACCTCCCAAAGAACATCTCATCTGTAATAGCAGATGGAACCTCTACATAATATACGCCTCCCTGTGATATTGAGAATAATCCCAACATAATAGTCATTACAGGTATTATTACTCTTCCCTTTCTCATAATATTATCCTCCCTTCTAAATATATTTATCTTAAGGCATATATCTCCAACTCGTGCAGAATCCACTATCCCTATTACTACCAACTATCCAGGCATCATTTTTATTAACTGAAAAGACTGCATAAGGACTCATACTTGGTGGTGCCTCCATCATCTCCCAACTTCTTCCATTCCAGTGCCATATACAGAATAACCCATATGGTGGTGGATTCTCATTAGGAATATTTCCTATCATCCAACCCTCATCCGATGATGAAAAATGAATATCGTCATATCCCTTCTTCCACTCATACCAGTATGTATACTCACCATTTATCCACTTGCCCCTCCTCTCATCTCCTACTATCCACGCCTTATCCGGCTCATAGTATGATACAGCATTGTGTGGCTCAGGTCTTGATGTGTCCTTCCATATCTGCTCCCATTTCATACCATCCCAGTGATATACACTGTAATACAATCCAACCGCTAACCCCTCTGTGGATGAACTGAATGCAAG
>QMNJ01000124.1 GCA_003647715.1 Candidatus Coatesiibacteriota bacterium | reverse complement strand
CAGGTTCTTCTTGCTATAAGGTGAGCAAAGTATCCTGCTCCAAAGCCATTATCAATATTTACGACTGCTATACCATTACTGCAGGAGTTAAGCATTGTTAATAATGGACTGATGCCACCAAAACTTGCTCCATATCCCACACTTGTAGGAACACCGATGACCGGTATGTCAACCAATCCCGCTACCACTGAGGGTAATGCTCCCTCCATCCCTGCGATTACTATTGCAACTGCACTCTCTTTAATATTGCCAATTTCTGATAGAAGGCGATGAATACCAGCAACACCAACATCAAGTATCTTCTTAGTTGGATTTCCAAGAAACTCAAGCGTTGCTAATGCCTCTTCTGCGACGGGATAGTCGGATGTGCCTGCTGTGATTATGGCAATAGTGCTGCCTGATAATTCTATTTTATCACTTACCGAAAAGATATTGGCACTTTTATATGCCTTACCTTGCGGGAACTTCTGTATGAGGGTCTCTATCTGCTCTCTGGACAACCTTGTAGCAATGAATCGGTGGCTTTTTGCTAACATACCCTCAGCAATTCTTACAAGGTCTTCCTGCGTCTTATCTTGACCAAAGATGACCTCGGGGATGCCTTTTCTTATCTCCCTATGATGGTCTAATTTTGCTATCCCAATATCCTCATACGGTAGTTTTAACAGTTCACTTATTGCGTAATCTAATCTTATCTCCCCTTTCCCAAACCTTTGAAGAATATCCTCAATCCATCTTCTTAAAGTCATATATGTTCTCCTTACCTATTATTGCGATTAGAGGATAACATTATTTCTATAGCATATAGAGTAAATTGAGTTATTTTATTGGCTTTGTTGGGATGAGTATTACAAACTCTGTTCCCTCACCAACCTTGGAATTTACCTTTATCCTTCCATTGTGGAATTCCTCCACTATTCTCTTAACAAGTGATAGACCGAAGCCCCAGCCGTATCTCTTGGTGGTGAAGCCGGGGTTGAAGATATGACGGCGGATGGACTTCTCTATACCCGAGCCGGTATCTCTGATTGAGATAACCGCTGTTTGGTTTATCCTTTTCACAGTGATTGTGATTGACTTCTTTTTTGATTTTTCAAGTGCGAATACCGAGTTTTTCACCAGATTTTCAATACACCAGCTAATCTGTTCTTCATTCAGTGGTATGAATATGTCTTCTTCGTATCTCTCCTCAAGTGAGATACCCTCCCTGTCCAATTTGAACCTCTTCTTTGAATAGTCAATCGCTTTCTTGACCACGGTAGATAGGTTCTGCTTTTTTAGGTTTGGCTTCTCCCCTATGGAACCAAATCTGGTTGATATTCTCTTCAAACGCCTTATGTCGTTTTCTATCTCAGAGAGCGCCTTTTCAACCATAGTTCTGTCTTTTACCCTCAACTTTTTTATCTCTATCTCCTTGAGTATCTCCAGCCAGCCAATCAGTGATGACACCGGTGTCCCAATCTGGTGTGCGGTCTCCTTGGCCATTCCCGCCCACAATGCCTCTCTCTCTGACCTTCTCATGTTGTTATAACTCATTATGCCCAGGAATAGAAACAGCACGATTATCACAATCTCCAGGATTGGTAGCCAGAGAAGCAGGGTTATTAGGTGAGGTTCTTTATAGTGAAAATAGAACATTAAATTCTTTTCAATCTCCTTGGTGTTGGGGTTCATATGATAACTGTATATGGGTATTGGGTCATTTGATTTGTCCATCTCTTCCATTATGCGTTTCAGTTCTCTCATAGATGCAGGGTCGTCGGGCTTGAGTTCCACTTTTGTATTCTTGGCTGCTATTATTTCTCCGGTCTTATCGGTTATAATGGTTGGGAAATTTATGGTCTCGCCAATCTCCTCTGCCAGCATCTCGGAGACCTGCGGTATTCTGGATGAGATGAGAAGTGTGGATAGTGTTGCGTATGCGGATGATGTTCGCTTTACCTCCGCCCTTACCTGATTAATTATCAAATGACTATATAAAAGTGTTATTATCCCTATTATCACAACACCTATGAAGAAGTATAGCATTGCCATACTACCAGGTCGTCTAAGGGCATATCTTCTCATTCTTCCTATCTTAACCATATACAATCTACTCACACATTATGTAATCAATGGCACTCTTTAGTATGTCAAGGCGCTTGAATGGTCCATCCACATTGGCGAGCTCCACGGTGAACAGAGCAATGCCTGCCGTTTTGCTGGTTATACCATAATATCTATCATCGGCACCTTTAAGTATTGCCCTTCCAGAGCTGTCTCCTCCATCAGGTAATATCATACCATCTCCCCAGTTTCCAGCAGGACTTATAATAGATTTGAGTGATATCTCTTCTTCCTCATTGTTTGCCGGTAGATATTGCACTGAACTTATTTTGGTGTCACAGTCCACACTTGCTATATTAAGTTTATCCTTAAAGAAGGCAACTGTCTCATACGGTGAATCGGAGAATAGATTCTGTGATATAAGCACTATCTTACCACCACCTTTAAGATATCTCTCAATGGTGTTCAGTTTCTCTTTTCCTATCGTCTCGGGGACGGCGTTTATTCCCGTTATCCAGATTATCAGGTCATACGGAGCAAGTTTCTCAAGCGGAATGCTTTTCTGATTGTGCATTATTGTGATAGTATCCCAGCCAAGACCAAGGTTTTCGTTATAAAAGGTGTAATATCTATCCACATCCACACCACCAGCAAGATTGCCATTGTTTATACCATCGTCATCATCTACTATCAGACATTTAATGCCTCTCAGGTCTTCATATCTTTTTTCAAACATAGAGGTGATAATATGGTCCACCGATGGTTTTATCTCTACCCTGAGTAATTTTCCCCTGCTGAGTTTATAGGATACAAACCTTTTAGATAGTTTAGTGGTGTTAATCCTCACCTTTAGTGTCTTTTTTACATTTTCTATGTTGATTGATGATATAAACCGATTATCAGTTATCTCAGGAACACTGCATTCCACTTTATTAACTTTGTAGATTATTATCAACAGACCGCCCGCTATAGCGGTAATATTGTAGTCAAAGGGCTTATCAAAAGCGAGGTCAATAGATGTGCTCTCCTCCCTTGAGGCAATCTCAATGTTTTTCAGTTTAAGTGCAGGTGTTGAGATAGGCAGAGCAACCAGTGTGGAGAGTGCAATAATAATTAAGTATTTTGATAGGGGCTGATTGCTCATTTGATTACTGCGAAGCGACCAATAAATTCCTCACCCTCCGACTCAATATGGAATATATAAGCGCCGGATGATACCATTTCGCCGTCCATATTCCTCCCATCCCAGGTATAACCCCCGACTACCTTATAGACGAGATTGCCACCGAAGTCGTATATCCTGAGTGTAGCGTCAGAAGGCATACCGAAGAAGGTCAGAGTGCCTTCGCCAGATGAGAGGTCAAATGGGTTAGGGACTGGTTTTACATCAAGGGATGAACCGGTGGTTTCAATGATGAGTGGTGTGCTTGCTATGGTGTCTCCATTCTCGTCTTCAATGTGAAGCAGATATGCTCCGGGTGATAGTATGCCGGTGTCAAACTCAATTTTTCCCGTGCCCTCAACATAGTCAATACACATGATTGTCTGACCTTCTTTCTCTATGCAGAGTTCACCTGCTTCATCATCCAGGTTCCATATCACGGTTATTATCTCTCCAACCTTATGTTCTATCCCCCTATCAACTGCCAGTTTCTGGTATAGAACCGCATCACGCCACTCTCCATAAGAGATAGTGACCACGGCGAATATAACTAAAGTAATTATAGGTATCTTCCACATACTTTTCTGAAACCTCCTTTTCAAGACAATAATCTTATAGGTGTATTGAGTAATCTTCTCAATAGACCTGTAAATCTCCCTTCAAGGGAGATTACCATGTTATCTGATATAATGCCATATATCATACCGGCTATGTATGATGCAAGTGCTATGGGGTGTTTCTTTGTAGATTCTCCTATCCGCCTCTTTACTCCACCCTCCTCAATATGGACTACCTTACCGAGAATATCACCTACTTTGATGGGACCTTCTATCTCCAGGCGATTGTCGCCCTTAGTGTAAACCACCCCCCTACCAATGTGAACCACCCTGTGAACCATTGTTATACCATTTGCTGAGTATGCGATTATATCCCCCAATCTGATGTCATCTGTTGTTTTCTCAAATGTAATCTTCATACTGTCTGTTATATTGGGCTCCATTGAGTTTCCCCCCATCATCGCTACCACTCTTCCCCTGGTCTCAATCGCCTCTCTAAACAGATGGGTTGCAATCTCCTCAATGTTGTATGACTTGCTCTCTATTGTGTTTATAGACATTACGGAAAGACCTCCACATCAAGTATATCAAGAATATCACCTATTAGATATAGTGAACCGGTTATGATAATAGGGGCACCATTGGACATTCCTCTCGCTACTTTGAGCGCCTCCTCCACGCTCGTTGTGGCTTTTAGTGAGCCATTAGAGCAATATCTCTTGAATATACTCATCAGTTCAGCCGGCTTTGAGGCATGGGGATGATTGGAAGATGTGAATATCACCTTTCCGGTAAATCCACCAATCATTTTTAGCATTGTTGATATATCCTTATTGCTGTTTATACCAACTATGGCTATCGGTTTTACGCCTGGGAATATCTTCTTCACCGTGCTTATGAACATATTAAGTCCTTCAGGGTTGTGGGCTCCGTCAAGTATAAGGTCCGGATTACCATTGAGGAACATAAATCTACCAGGCCATCTTGCTCTTGATATGCCTTCTCTTATTGCTTCATCGCTTACGGTCAGGTTTAAATGTTTCAATAATTTGGCAGTCAGTATGGCGAGGGCACAATTTTTCGCCTGATGGTGACCTATTAAGTGTGTCCTATATTCTACACCATCAACTCTGAATATTGTATAGGTCTTATCTATATGTATTAACTCAAGTTTCAGGTCATCTTTTATTGTGAATAAT